>JAUVLE010000053.1 GCA_030595905.1 Candidatus Cloacimonadota bacterium
TCTTTTACATACACATAACGTGATTATTTGTGCTTGCTTCACATATAGTGGAATTGTTATAAATTCCAGCTTATAAAGATCTATTGTTTTTCTTCTGATTTGCAAATCAGATGAAAAACTTATTTATAGTTGACTCCTTTAATCTGCAGCATTTCCAAGAAATACTGAGGTTTCGTATTTAATTGTTCTCACATTTTTTCTTTTATCATCTTCCCTGGTTTGACCGCCGGCTCTCTTTCGGAACCTGACCTGTCCCTCGAGTGTTATTTTCATTAAAAGCGGTTTACCTCCGGGAGTTCTTGCAATAATAGACCAGATACGACCTCGATTAAGTATCTTGAATTGAGGTACTCTGCCGATTTTTTTGAGCGGTGTGGATGGGAATATTTTTTCATGATCAAATCTTCCCTTTATTCCATATTGCGAAGATACTTCCAATTGAGAATTATCATTCAAACTGAATTTACTCCAATAACTACTCGCAAAAGTGAGGTTTTCAACAACCTCCGGGTATATCTCCATAGAGTTACCTTCCAGAGACACATAAGCGGAATCTGCCGTCATCAAACCTATCAAGCCCTCTCCCTCTGTGAAATACCCTTTTGCATATCCATATCGCATATACTCGACAGCATTATAAAGGTCATCCTGAAGTTGTGTATATAGTTTTGTTTCCTGGTATAATGTAATAAAATTCAACATCGCCACAGATAGAATTGCAAATACGATA
Organism: Candidatus Cloacimonadota bacterium; assembly: GCA_030595905.1. Taxonomy (GTDB): domain Bacteria; phylum Cloacimonadota; class Cloacimonadia; order Cloacimonadales; family TCS61; genus JACNIV01. The sequence goes on from JAUVLE010000053.1 coordinate 731, forward strand.
GCTGTCAACAGCATCCCCGCTATAACTTCTATTAAAGATACGCCTTTTTCAGATCTCAGTAATTTCATTGTCCGGTTCCAATATCACTTTTGTAATAATAGTCTTCACGCAGGATCAATTCTCTTTTGCGGTTATATAATTCTCCCAGGCGACTGTTTGGACCATCTTTCCAGGTTATCTTCAGTGTAACTTTATCATAATATATATTATTGCCTAATTGTATATCCTTATTGGTTTCCTTTCGTATATATTCGATCTTCCCTTTGATCTTATCCCCTTCATTATCATCCATAACAAATTCACCAGTGATAATACCTTCAATATTAACAGAAGCCTTGTTGTAAGTATTTTTAAGCTTTATCTGCTCGAATTTTTCAAGTCCCTTGAGAAGCGCAACGCGATAATGGTAATTTGCAATCGATTTGTAACTTGCATATTGAGCGCTGATATAAAGACCGGCTACAGATACCGAAGCGATAAGCAGTGCTGTGAGCACCTGAACAATGCCAAATCCTTTTTGGGAAGTCAGAATATTTTTAAACATTAAAATCCCATTCCGGTTGCAAACATTTTTGGATTATCTGCCACATTCTCTGCTATCTTGCGATCGAGGTATCCGTTCATAATATGATTATAAAGAGATTGATCCAGCGACTGCATACCTTCTTTTGTTCCTGCCTGAATAACCGATGGTATCTGGTATGTTTTTTCTTCACGGATCAGGTTTCTTACAGCAGTGTTTGCAATCATTATTTCAAGAGCGGGAATCCTGTCCGATTCATCTTTCATTGGCAGAAGCGTTTGTGCAACAACTGCCTGTAAAGATTCGGAAAGCATAGAACGAACCTGTGCCTGCTGCTCTTTCGGGAACATATCGATTATCCTGTCGATCGATTTTGTAGCACTGCTGGTGTGCAGTGTAGCCAGAACCAGGTGACCTGTCTCTGCGGCAGTAAGAGCCAGAGAAACAGTTTCGAGGTCACGCATCTCACCCACCAGGATCACATCTGGGTCTTCCCGCAGAGCAGAGCGAAGAGCCACTGTAAATGACCATGTATCGTGTCCAACTTCTCTCTGATTGATAAGTGAGTTTTTGCTGTAATGTACAAATTCGATAGGGTCTTCAATCGTAATAATATGACAGTGTTTATGATCATTAATGTGATCTATCATCGTAGCCAATGTAGTAGATTTACCGCTTCCTGTGGGACCTGTAACCAGGATCAGACCTCTTTGCTTCATGCATAACCTGTTTAATATCTCCGGAAGATGCAATTCATCAAAACTCTTAATGACATTGGGTATCACTCTAAAGGCAACACCTAAACCATTGACCTGATGAAAAGCATTAACACGAAAACGAGTTTTATCATCCAGCTTTGTAGAGAAGTCGATTTCAAGTTTCTTTTCAAAGATAGTTTTCTGAGAGTCATTCATCGTGCTGAAAATAAGTTCTTCAACTTCCTTTGCAGTCGATTTGGGAAGATTTAATTTTTTCATCTTTCCCAGAACCCTGACCATCGGAATAGAACCTGCACTTATGTGAAGGTCTGAAGCTCCTGCATCAGCGGTAAATTGTAATAATTCTCTTATTGTCAAGAGACACCTCCAAATTAATCGAGGACTTCTTCCTCTTCTATTTCTTCATCGATTCCATAGCCATGATATAGTGCATCATCCACATCATACCAGACTTGTTTTCCTTCACCTTCCGCGAATTCTTCTGTAGAAGTAGCAATATATTTTTTTGGCGGATTACCAACTACTTCAAATTCCCAGTTTCTCAAAGTTCTGTTACCCAGTTGAGTATCTTTCAGAGCATCTTCGATATCATAATCTTCTGTACTGCCGTAAGTTTGATAATAAATTCGAAACGTACTTCGAATTGCAGCAATGGCAGTCTGAGCTTCTGTGGATCTTGCCTGACGAACATAGTTCATATAGATAGGAACAGCAATTGCCGCCAGAATGGCAATTATCACCACAACAACCAATAATTCGATAAGACTGAATCCTTTTTGATCTTTCAAGAAATGTTTTATCATTCTCTCCTCCCTTTTTGTGATTATTTTTTTTTCTTGCAAATTTCATTCCGAAAAAAAATGTCAGTCACTTTTCTTGCAAGAAAAATTAATAACATTGTGGATTTATTTGGTATTAACTTAGCATCTAATATTTCCCAGTTCGTTTTCTGATATAAAGTTGAACCCCTTCAGAGTTTTGCATCATCTTGCTTTTTATTCACATTTAATCTCTTTAAGTATTTTTTTATTGTTTATCAATAGCTATAAAATAAACTCTTGAAAGAACTGAATCTGAATAACTATGAGTGAAATCCATATTAAATAATGAGATCGTTGGTAAACCAGAGATTATCAGAAATCTCAGACATTGCTTTTTTCTTTTCATCTGTAACGCTCAAAATTAAACTGAATAGTAAGTTTGTTTACAGTAAATGTTAATTAATTTACAGATTAATCTGATAATAGATTTTAAGGATTCATAATTGCATTAATTATTTTTGTGAAATATAAAGGTATGATCACTGCAGCAGCAAAAAGCAGAAAAGAAAAAACAAGAATAATAATCGCTCTAACTCTTGCAGATTTTCCTGTAATAATGGGAATATCTTTTGTTGTTTTAATTGCTGGTGGTGGAAATACACCTGTTCTAAAAACTAAAATTGATAACCTTAGAAAATATATTCCTGCCAAAGAGAAAAGTATTATCATAAGAATCGATACGATCTTTATTGTGTGTACTATCTTGATAGCTGCCTGTTCCGGGAATTCCTGTGCAAGCGTTTCTATTTCACTTAAATAATTTCTAAAGAAAGATAATGTAATGATAGAGATAATTATAACGATAAAAATAAATATTATTGATTGACTTCGCATTTTTTTATTTGCTTTCACGATTTTGTTATCTTTCATTTTAAAAATTTCCAAATACAAATTATATTATTCAGGGAATTTCCTGGCAAACTTTTTTATCCATTCAAATGCTGCTTCCCGTCCATTGAGTTTCCTGCCTTCTTTTTCCAGAACTTCTTTCCTATAATGTTCTATGTAGCAAACTTGCTCGACCATTCTTATCCGGTATTCCGTAGAAATGTCCAGGAATTTAACTCCGATATCATAATAGTCTTTGCATTTATGACACCAGACGACCATTGCTTTCACTTCCAAAGGCGGCTGGTGAACAGGAATTTTCAAGTCTATTTCAGTTCCTTCTTCGATTATCTTTAATGAACGAAAAGAAAGTCCGCCTTCACTTATATTATGGAGAAATTCTTCTTTATCCGGTGCATTTTTTTCTATACTGTATTCGATCTTGATGTCCGATGGATGACGAATAAATTCACGCATAATATTAACTCCATTAACTGAGGTTTAAATTACGTATATATCGTTTCTAACACTAAAAAAATTAAGGGAAAGAGACAAAAGATATTTACTTGAAATGCATTTATCATGTCAATAAAAATCCATTTTGGTGCTAATTTAGTGTCTCTTTATTGTTAATTTTTATATACTGATTTATTTTGTTTTGGGAATAAATTTATAATAAAGAAAAAATACAGGATATTATCTTAAAAGAAGCATTTTCTTTGTTTCACTATATCTATCTGTAACCAACCTGTAGAAATAAATTCCGGAACTCAAAGTTTTATTATTCTCATCTTTTCCATCCCAGGTTACGTGGTGAAGCGACTCCGTCGCTTCTGCAATAACATGGTTATTGCACTCCAGAGTTTTCACTTTCTGTCCTTTTAAATTGTAGATATCGACCTTTGCGTGCTTTGCGTCTTTGCGAGAGATATTAAATGAAATCGTTGTTTTAGGACTGCGACCGGCTCCGGCAACTGCCGGATTGAAAGGATTCGGATAATTTCCGATCAATCTCGTTTTGATGATCTCTAACTCTTCCGGTTCTATACCTGCCAGTGTTTTTTCTACTATATCGGAAAAAGCCGGTATAGATTCAACATTGTTTGTATGAACGGATGTTATCGCAAATTGATAAACACCATTTGGAAGTGCATCCCAGCTTGTATCTGTATGGAAAGTATCCGTTACAGATGTCGCAATCAGATCCCAGTATTCCGGGAAATTATAATATGATTCCGGGAACCTGTAAACATTGTATGATTCAAATTCCCTGCTGCTTCTCAATTCAACTGAATCACTTGACGAGCCTGATCTTTCTGATATTCTTTTCCCGGCATTTTCACAAAGTGTATGTCCCATATCTATTCCATAAGCTCTTATCATCATGTTTTTCTGGAATTGCGGACTGACAGTTCCGATATCTGTCCATTCTTCTGAGAAATTTGTCCAGTTGGAAACACTCATCTGTGTACCAAACTGGAAAACCCATGGTTCTTCCACGCCATCATCCAGTCCTATCGATGTGTAAAGATTTGGTGTGCAAACTCCAATTAGAAAGCCGTCAGGAGCTTCGATCTGATCGGACAGGATATAGGAATTCCATTCGTCATCGTTATTCGTGAGCAATACAGATTCATGAAGAAGCTGCTCGGAATCCGGAAGTCCATCCTGGTCCAGACCGAATATCAATACTTTCACATGATCATGTGTTCCGCTAGTAGAAGTTAAGAACCATTTTACTTCCTGAACAATGGCAACATGAGGATGAACAGCCCCAAAGACAGCGTTTGCCGGAGTATCACTATATCCTATCTGAAAATCTACATCGCCGTCATCATAACGGAATTCATAACCTCCCTGCCCCGGGGAATTCCAGGTTAATTCAACTTCTGTGCCAAGCTCATTTTGTATTGCCTGAACATTTCCGGGAGGAGCAGTTAATTCGTTTAAAACTACTGTTCCAATATCGAGGTTCACACCACCAACCTGAACTTCATTAGAATAATTCTCATATCCTTCAAAGGATATTTCTAAATTATAATTACAATTTGTATAAACTCCATCTATCGTGAAATTACCATCTGAATTCGTGTATGCCTGATAATTGGCAAAACCGGTAAGATTTACAAAAGCATTTTCAAGACCGATTCCCGGATGATCACTACCCTCTACATGTCCGCTTACACTGACAACACCTAAAGGAATAAGATTGAAATCTATCTGTATTATCTCGTTTTCTATAATGTCATCAACAACCGTTTGAGGAAAATATCCAAATGCACTGGCAGTAAAACTGTATGTTCCCGTAAGAACATTTCCAAAATAGTAGTACCCCATATCATTTGAATAAGTTATCATCTGGTTTTCTTCGATCAGTATCTCGGCTCCTTCGAGAGGTGAGCCCATATCATCAAAAACATAGCCCTCTACGTTTCCCGTTGCACCCTGGAAAAAAGTGAATGTGATATTTGCAAATTTCTCGAAAGTATAACTAAGCTCAGGTGGATCGTAGGGATCAAAAATAATTGTATCATCACGTTCGTAACGCGTTCTATCTATATGTTCAGGTGTTTCATCGTGATAGAAACGATCCATATTTCCATAGTTCTGGGTATCCATCGGACGATGTACCATCACCACCAGGTTGCCGCCTTCGTACATATATGGCGTTGTAAGTTCGATCGTTACATCATTCTGTCCTGAAAAGTAGTGTACATTACCATTGAATACTTGTGTTAGTTGTGTAGCCGGTATCCAGCCATTTTCAAGATTAGTTTGAGTTGTTTCACCCATCCAGATAGCTGTAGGTTTATTCATCAGGGTATTCACAAAATTATTGTAATAGGTTAAAGCTGTAATCATTCCTGTAATTCCACCCATCTCTTCGGTGAAAAAAAGACATTCAGTTAAACTGTTTTTATGTTCAAAACTTACAGGAATTCTAGTATTAAGCTCTGTGCCGTCGCCAACAGATACTTCCATTACTCCTTGTGGAAATACTTCTACTTCAAGATACGAAGTAATATCGTTCAATGGATTTTCATCATCGGTTAATTCTACTTCACCGTAGATCAGGATTGTTCCGGGAGGTTCATCGGCAGGAATATTCCAGACAAGGGTGTGTACACCTATTTCTTCATAGGCAATTGGTTGTGTAATATCTATGGAACTTAATACTTCTCCACTTTGTTTTTTCAGTTTTACCGTATAGGAATCCTGGGTATTATAGCCAACATTCTTTACAGTGATCTCATAATTTTCCGTGTTGCCGGCATTTACGACCGATGCGCCTTCAATTCCTATTGCAGCAAGATCGTTATCGTAAGTTATTAATGTTCCGGAAAGTATAACATCATCCACATACCAGTAATTTATATCCCAGGAATCACCATCAAAAACCCAGGCTACTTGAAATGTGGGAGAGCCAACATCCGGATTCATAATTGTGATCTGCTCTTGGACAGCATTGAAAGATGAAGAAGGAAAAGTGGTTACAATATTCCAATTATTTCCATCGCTCGTTGTTTCAAGTCGAATCGTATAACCACCACTAAAATCATTATTTGTGTGAATAAATTCAAGGTCTAAAGAAGTTGCTCCCACTGTATTCACAGGTAAACTTATCAATCTTTGAACTGCAATGGTAGAAGGAGACCAATCAAATTCGGCTTCCGGTGAAGTTCCTCCGGCACTACTACCAGAACCTTGCTGCCAGTTAATCTGTCCGGAACTTGAATATGTTGTCCAGCCTGTTGGAAGCCACGTACTGAAATCTTCATCGATAATGATCTCTGCCAGGATTAAAGTAGAGAATGTTAATAACAGAAAAAAAAATAATACCTTCTTCATATCTTTTCCTTTAAATTTATTAATTTTTATACCTTTATGCAAATTATATTCCATTCAGTTCTTTGAATATCGGAACAATATATGCATAATAAATTTGATCATGAATTTGAAATTGAAAATAAAATTTGACGTAATTCTTAATAAGAAAATATTATAGATTCATATAAACGAGGAGTTTGAACTGATGTTCAAAAAAATCGCTTTTTCATTTTTCATATTGATTTATATAACTCAGATATTTTCAATAACTGTAGAAACTTCGTCGTTCAACGATTTCCTGTACTGGCATACCGATGACTGTGAATATGACAACTGGATATCTCATATATCGGAAGGGATAGCAGAGGAAGGTTATAATATATATTCTCCATGGGATGTGCAGACGACCGGATTTGGAGATTATTATCTTCCGGAACAAGAAGAACTGGATAACTGGCAGACGGTAGTTGAAACATTTCTTGCAGAAGATTATGAAGAAGCGCAAACACTGATCGATGGATATGGCTTTCCTTATGAAGTTGTGGAATTTAATGACACCGTAACCGGAAGAACTTATTACCTTCTTCGAGAAAATCTGGATATGAGTTATTATGACGCGAACGGCACTGCAGCCGTATATGATGATGAGGAAGGTTCTTTTGATTACGGATGGGGATTATATATTTACAATCCTCAATCCTCGATGCCGATAGTTGTCACCGCTCCTCATCCCAACGATGATTTTCCCACCCCGGCAGTAAGTTATCAATGCTTTGTAGATTGGGACGCCATGTTCCTTCTTATTTCCGGTGCGGGAAGAGAAGTTAAATGGACAGAACAGGGAAATTATTCAAATTCGAAATCATTGAGTGATCCTTCCCGGAATGATGACCATGCTTTCACTGTGGCATATAAATTATTCTGTGATAAGATCAGAGATGATTTTGGCAGACGAGAATTCTCCCCTCAAATACACAGTTATGATTGGAACAGACATTCAGGTTATCCAAGCTGCCAGATATCTGCAGGATACAACAAAGGCTGCCCGAATCTTCCGATACGAGATCTTTCGGAACTTAAGATCGATATTATCAATGCAAGTTCACATATCATGGTTCCGGCTAATACTATTGGTTCTCATCCGGATGTATATCTGAACGATTATTATTCTGTTAATTATGATTTATATGAATTTATATTCGTTCCCGAATCCGGCAGTAGTTATCCTGTTAATAACAGCGTTGACCTGGAAGGATACTCCCAGAACAGGCAGATGCTGTATTCATTTTACAATTGGAATCGATACGATGTGTTTGAACCTTTTTTTCACATGGAAATGGACGAACTTCCAAATTGTTATGACGAAACAGAAGATAATTATAAATGGTTCTATGCATATAATTCTCAATCCGGCATGTACGATATGAGTCAGCTATTTGCATATACTTTCGAGTATTATTATCCATGGATAGATGCAATGACAGAAGTACTCCCGTACGTTATTGAACTGGATGACGATCTTATTCCAGAAACACCTGAAAACTTTTCAATATCAGATGTTTCGTATGATTCTATTACCCTCGAGTGGGAAAATATCTCTTCATTTGATTTTAAGACATTTGAAATATTATTTGCCGATGAACCTATTGCTCAGACCAATTATGAAATAATCGATCGTTATGATAAATCTATCCTGGCAAGTCAGTTGGCAACAACAATTGGAGTTTCCGCCCTTGAACTTAACACCCAATATTACTTCAAGATCAGAGCAAGAGATTATAATGAAAATATCTCTCTTCTATCGGAAGAGATATCTGTAACAACTTCTCCAACTATTATTTCGGGTTTCTTTGCTATTGGTCAGAATAGTTCTTCCAGGTTGGAGTGGACAGCTGAAGAACAAAATGGAAATCAGGGTTTTAATGTTTACAGAAAAAGATACGATGAAGATTATATTATGATCGACAGTTGGGAAACAAACCCGCTGCTTGCCGGATCTACTCTGCCATTTGTAAACTATATTTACAATGACCATACTGTAGTCAACGGCGGATACTATGAATATATGTTATCCAGTGTAAACGAACAATATACTGAATATTTTTATGAAGAAACCACTTCATGCTATCCGGAAGCTATTTTTAAATTATACATATCAAACCTTGAATCCTCGATCATGGACTCTGTTGCCTTTTCAAAAAATCCTTATGCCTCAGATAATTTCGATGAATACTATGATGTAGAAAAAGAACAGGGAAATCCACTTGAATATATTTACGCTGATTTTTATGAAAGCAGCTGGGGACAGAATGGAATGAGCCTGGCTCTGGAGACTCATGGTAATTATGATCAATTTTCATATTACAAAAGCTGGATACTTCGAATATCTACAAACCAGTTAAATGATACAATACGAATATTCGTCTCTCCGGATTATTATTCATTTTACGGAAAGCTATATATCAGAGACCTTGTTAGCGGGGAATATACGAATCTAACTAATTTTGATAAATACTATACTGCTTTGAACACAGATTATAAATCTTTCAGGCTTTACTGGGGTAATCTGGTCCCATACATTATTTTTGCTTCACAAGAGAACCGGATATATGAAGCAGGTGACGAACTGTATTTTGAATGGAATATTGGCAATAGACAATTAATCGAATATTTCAGCATTTCCATTCAGAATGATGTCGATAGCGTTATGGTTGCAGACTCATTAGATCATAATACTCTTAATTACTCATGGATAGTACCGGACAACATTACCATTCATGATGCAAATATCTGCATCGATATGCTTACCATAGATGGAGAAATCATCCGCAATTCATCTCCATACGGGCTTGGAATAGTTCCTTCGGAAATAACAATAGAAAACGGAAGCGGATGGCAGATGCCTGCGAATCCCTGGAATTCCGATGAAAATTTCTGTGTTGAAGAAGTCTTCGGAGAAGATGCAGAATTGTATCTTCCATTCGAGCATTACACATTTATTTCTGTAGATCAATTTGAATTCGGAAAAGGATACTGGTTATATGCCCCGGAAGCTTACAGCTTTTCACATCAATCTTCGATCCAGAAAACCATGATTGAACTTCCCATGCACACTGAATGGAATCTGATGGTTAATCCTCATCTGTGCAGTTACGAACCGAAGGATCTGAAATTTAGAAAAGATGACCATATTTACTCACATCACTATATGGTAGGACACGATTTTGTACCTGATGCTGTTTATGTATATCGAGACGGTTCATATAAAATTACCGAAACAATAGAGCCTAAAGAATCATTCTATATCTATGCGAATATCGATCCGGTTACAGACTTGAAATGCCAGTTCACCCCATATTATCACGGATATGGTTTTTCACATGATACCGCCTGGCAAATTAGAATAACAGCTTCTCAATTCGATAGTGATGATCTGACAGCAGGAGTTTCCGAATCTGCCGGGGATAGTTTTGATTTTGATTATGATCTGCCCGAACCTGTTCCAAAACCATTTGAAGATGGTGTTGCATTGTATTTTCCAAAAGATATTCAAGTAGATACCCTGTTTATTTATGATCGCCTGAATTATGAATATAAGTCTATTCTCAGTGGAACAGAACCTGAAACAAAAACATGGAATTTCGAACTGGTCATTAATCAGCCTGCATCAGTCACGCTTACATTTGACCTCGATGAAATGCCGGAAGGTTATCATGCAAGCATAATCCTGGATGGAAATAGCTGGAACGAACTTGTTTCCGGAAATTATATTTACTCTTTTGTTCCCGGTACTATCGGTACCCTGGAAGGTGAGATCATAATTACGAACGACATATTGACTTCCGCCGAAAACACACTTTCAAATAAGATCAATTTAAGCAATTATCCAAACCCGTTCAATCCGGAAACATTTATATGTTATTCCGTTCCGGAAGAGGGAAAAGTGGAATTGACCATCTATAACATTAAGGGACAAAGAGTAAAAAAACTTATCCGGGAAAATAAAAAGCCAGGATATTATAAGATCATCTGGAACGGAACAGATGACAATAACAGACAGGTTGCCAGTGGAGTTTATCTCTACAAATTTTCTACCGGAAAGAAAACAATAAATAAAAAAATGCTGCTTTTGAAATAGTTTCAAACTTCTGATTGTCGCAAGACATCCGAATGTTTGCAAAATAAAATAGTTTCAAACTTCGTGTTCATAACTCGACTCGGGTTTTCCAAACTCGAGTCGGGTTATGATAAATATTCAATATCAATCTGCTAAATCCGTGTTTATCTGCAGCTAAAATAAAAATGGCACGCCCGTAGGGACTCGAACCCCAAACCCTCTGATCCGAAGTCAGATGCTCTATCCAATTGAGCCACGGGCGCACGCAAAACAAAATTATTTTGACATATATTTGTGTCCAATATTTTTTACCCCGTTAAATTTTTAAATGAAGGATAAAAGGAAATGAAAAGATTATCAATACTTTCAATGATCTTGTTGATCACAATTAATTTACTATGCGAACAAAAGCATAGTGAATATGAGCAGTTCATGACCTACCGGAAAGATCCTACATCAGAAAACTTCATTAAAGCGGTAGAACATTATAATTCACAACTAAGCGGAGACATAAAATACACCGCCAGGTTAATGTTATGCTATCTTCATAATATGGAATTCCAAAAAAACATGGAAGCTTTAAAAACAGATATCGATTCACTAAATGCAAAAACCATGTTTTCTTATGCAAATTTACTTCTGGAAAATGAGAAATACGAAGAGAGTATAGATGTATATAATAGGTTGAATAAAAATTATCCTGACTGGTCATGTCCGTGGCGTCATAAAGGTGAAGCATATTTTAAATGGGACAAACTTGAAGATGCAGAACTTTCTCTTAATAAAGCGATAGAAACACGAATAGAACATTACGATGCTTATGTGATGCTGGCTGACGTCCAAAACAATATGGGAAAATTTGAGCAGGCTCTTGAAACCCTGGAAACAGGTTTTTCTTATAAAGGAAAAGATATTGAAGATCCGGATGAAGAAGTATCCGATCTTGATGTTCAATTTCTATATCTGGATTTGCTGAAAAAAAATAATAAAGTAGAAAAAATTAACGTACTTGAAAAAAAATTAAAAGAAATCGCTCCCGAAGATGAACGATGGCAATAAATTAGAATTTTAGAAAAATTGGGGTGAACATCGATTCACCCCCTTTTTTTTATCTGGATTTCAATGGTAATGAAATAAACAAAGCAGTAAGTTTTTTTCATTTCTTTATCATATCTTGATCTTGGAACAAATATTGCAAAAAATGAAATTTATTAGTTCAATGGAGGTTTCGGAGTGAAATATAAAAAAATTCTGATAATCGTGTTAGCTTTTATTATTGCAACTATATGCTTATCTTCTGAAGAAAAAATTGTTGCCAGATTTGACAATCCGGATGATTCTGTAGTAAATGAATTTACTCCTGCCGAATATGATATTGCTTCTTATAAACCGGGAATATATCTCGATCTGGTTATTACTCTTTCCAAATATGAAGAATTAGTTTCCCAAGGATATAGCATCCGCATAACCCAGACTGAAGAACAACTGAAGAATAATTTAGCTGCCCCGGGCGATTTGAACGGTTACAGAGATTATGATGAAATGCTTACCGAGCTTCAACAAATCGAAATCGACTATCCGAATATCTGTAAATTATATGATATTGGCGATAGTCATGGAAAAATATACTCTGATGCCGGAAATTCCAATTATGATAATTATTATCATGAGATATGGGCATTGAAAGTTTCCGATAATGTAGAAACGGAAGAAGATGAGCCGTGCGTTTATTATATGGGAGAGCATCATGCACGTGAACCGATAAGCCTGGAAGTGACAATGGCAATTCTTTATCATATTCTCGATAACTATGAAGTTGATCCCACCATTACAGATAATGTTAATAATAGTCAGATATGGTTTATTCCGTTAGTTAATCCAAACGGACATAAGATAGTTACCGATGAAGATGACCTTTGGTGGAGAAAAAATATTCGTGATAATGATGAAGACGGAATGATCGATCCAAGTTATGGTTATGATTATCCCGATGGTGTGGATCCAAACAGAAACTACGGATTCGAATGGGGATATGTGGGAGCTTCCGGTAATTGGAATAGTCAAACCTATCATGGACCTTGTGCATTCTCCGAACCAGAAGTTCTCGCAATGAAAGAACTTATGGATAATCACCATTTCGTTACAGGGATCACTTATCACAGTTATGGAGAACTGGTTCTCTTTCCATTTGGATATAACGATGGAGTGATCGCACCCGATCACGATGCACTTGAAGACCTGGCAATAAACATGGCTTCTACGATGGGATATACTCCTCAGGAATCCTGGCAGTTATATCCATGCATGGGAACTACCGATGATTATTCCTATGGATCACTTGGAACTTTTTCTTTTACGATAGAACTGGCTACAGAATTCATTCCGCCTGCCAGTCAGGTTGCTGCCATCTGCGATGAAAACATTAATGCTGCAATGATACTTCTGGATAGAGTTAATCATTCCGGTTTAACGGGTCATATCACAGATGCTGATACGGGAGATCCGATTCAGGCAGAAATATTTGTGGATGGAGTGGATAATACAGGCGTTTTTCGCTATCCATATATGAGTGACGAAGAATTTGGAAGATACTACAGGCTTTTAATGAATGGAACTTACGATGTAACTTTCTCTGCTTATGGATATGAATCCCAAACAATTAATAATGTTGTCATTTCTGACGATGCAGAGATCCTTGATATTGTTTTAGAGCCAAGTTCAATTACTTTCGATATCACCGGTATTGTTTCAGATGGAGATACAGGACAGCCAATTGCGTATGCTTCTGTCGAGATCATTGATATGGGCATTCCTGCAGTTGTTACAAATTCACTTGGAGAATATACTATCCCCGATGTTTATGAATATACTTATGATTTTCGGGTTTATGCGGAAGATCATGCGGGATTTGATGATGAATATACCGTTACAGAAATGAATCATGTTATCGATTTCGATCTTTATGAAATAGATGACGGAACTTTTGAAAACGGCGTTCTTGGAAACTGCTGGAATTTGGACGGGAATGTAAACTGGCATATAGATACAAATATAGCTAATAGCGGTTCAAATTCTGCAAGAAGTGGAAATATCGGTGACAATCAGTTCTCTGAAATATCAATTTCCATGTATGTGAATGAAGATGACGAAATTTCTTTTTACAGGAGAGTATCTTCGGAAGCAAATTACGATTTTTTCCAATTCTATATAGATGAGATCATGCTTGAACAATGGAGTGGAAATATTTCGTGGGGATTGAAAACCTATCCTGTAACTGCAGGATATCATACATTTAAATGGCTGTATGTAAAAGATGGTGGTGTATCAAATGGTTCCGATTGCGGCTGGATCGATGATATTATTTTTCCGGAAACCGGAGGAGCTTCTGCCAATGATCCACATATTCCGACCATAGCTGTATTTTATGGAAACTATCCGAACCCGTTCAATCCGTCTGACGCCGGACGCAATCCTTCAACAACTTTTTCATTTTCTCTTGCAAAAGATGCAACGAACGCAAAGATAGAAATTTATAACATTAAAGGACAAAAAATTCGCACTCTTTTTAATAAAAAAATGGAAGCTGGTTATCATAATGTTGTATGGAATGGAAAGGATAATAATAACAGGAATGTTGCCAGTGGTGTTTATTTTTCTATGTTTGACGTGAAAAATGATGATGGAGATTTTACAAGTGTAAGGAAAATTATTATTTTAAAATAAAAAAATAGAAAGTAGAAAAAAGGAGAAAAATTATGAAAAAAACAAATCTAATTTGTTTAGTAATGGCGCTTGCATTTGCAAGTATGTCTTTTGCCGCAGAATCACAAGTCGTCAAATA
>JAUVLE010000212.1 GCA_030595905.1 Candidatus Cloacimonadota bacterium
TCCACAAAAATAGCAGTTTACGATGATGAAAAACCTTTGTTTACAAAAACTCTTCGTCATGATGCAACCGAACTGTCTATATTCGATGGGATCATTGAGCAATATGAATTCCGAAAGGAACTGGTTCTTGATGCAATGAAGGAAAACAATATAGCTCCCGAAACACTGGAAGCTGTAGTTGGAAGAGGTGGATTGGTGAAATCACTTTCCAGCGGGACATACAAGATAAATGAAACCATGCTGGCGGATTTACAAAATCCGGAATTATGGGGAAGAATACATGCTTCAAACCTGGGAGCTTTTATTGCCAGATCCATTGCAGATGAACTTGGCATTCCTTCCTATATTGTTGATCCGGTCACAGTTGACGAATTTCCAGAAATTGCTCGCATCTCAGGATGTCCCGAAATCGAAAGAAAATCGCTTCTGCATGCTTTGAATATCCGATATTGCGGGATCTTGGTAGCCAGGAAACTTGAGAAAAAATTCGCAGAATCGAATATGATCGCTGTTCACATGGGTGGCGGTATCAGCGTGGCTGCCATTAAGCAGGGCAGGATAGTCGATGTGAATAATGCGGTGCTTGGAATGGGACCATTCTCTCCTCAAAGAGCAGGAGCACTTCCAATCGGGGACTTGCTGGAGATAGCTTTTTCCGGTAAATATTTACATAAAGAAATGATGGGTATGTTTACAAAAACCGGTGGTTTAATGTCATATCTGGGAACGGATGACGGCAGGGTGGTTGTGAAAAGGATCGATGCAGGCGATAAAAAAGCCAAACTCATTTTCGATGCAATGCTGTATCAGATCGCAAAAGAAGTAGGTGCTTGCGCAACTGTACTGGAAGGTAATATCGATGCTATCTTTCTTACTGGCGGACTGGCATATAATCCGTATGTAGTAGAGCATATTTCTAAAAGGATATCCTTCCTGGGAGAAATACATATAATTCCGGGCGAGAAAGAGATGGAAGCATTAAGTCAGGGCGGCATCAGAGTTCTGAAAGGCATCGAAGAAGCAAAAGAATATGCCTGAAATTAGAAGAATTATATGAACCGGACAGTTTTAAAGAACATGAAAAGAAACCTGTTAATGTCCATAGCATTAATAATAATTATCGGATGCAGCAGTTCCAATGATAAAGACTGGACGATCCTTATCTATATGGCAGCAGATAACGGGTTGAATGATGCAGCTTTGGATGATATTGCTGAAATGCTGTCAGCAACATTTTCTGATGATATCAATGTGATCGTGCAGATAGATTATAGTGAAAATAATGAAACGACCGGAACATATAGATATCATATTTATCCCGGTGAGAAGAAACAGGTTTCGTATCTTGGTGAGATCAACAGTGGAGATTGGCATTCGATCACAGATTTTGCAAACTGGGGATTTAATAAATATCCGGCAGACAAAAATGCTCTTTTCCTCTGGTCACATGGCAATGGCTGGTATCCCATGAATAGAACGCTCGATCCATGCTTTTGCCCGGATGAAGAAAGTCAGGATTATATCAGTATCGCAGGCGGTGATCTGAATAATGCTCTTAAAAATATCAATGCACATCTTGATATTCTTGTTTTTGATGCATGTAATATGCAGACAATAGAAGTGGCAGCAGAAATTTATAAATATACCGATTTCATTATTGGTGCAGAAGATGGTATAAGTTCAGAGGGCTTTCCTTATGAAAAAATTTTGTCGGATTGGGAAAATTATTCCGGAGTAGAAAATACCGCAGAGGGAATTGGATTCAATTTTCATGAATATTGCTGGTTAAATAGTGTTTCACCGATTTCCTGTTCAGTTATTAAAACAGCTTGTTTTGAAAATGTTCTAGATGATATTTCCGAATTTTCTGAAATATGGTCTGATTATGCTTCTGATGAAATTTTCTATTTAAGCAGGGAAGATTGTCTTGAATTTAATGATTCATGGGTTAGCCAGGCGATGGATGTGGATGTAAAGGAATTTTTTTGCAGGATATTGGATCACGAGCCTGCGGATAGCACATTGACAGCATTTTGTATTCGAATCATTTCAAGTATCGATAGTTGCTTTATCTTTCAGGATGCAGGTTTTTATACCGGATATACATCGGATTATGTTGGAACCTGCTTGATCTGGTTTCCTGATGATGAGACACTAATTTATTGTGAAAACCGTTTGGAAGAATATCTAAAATTGGAATTTTCTGAAACAAACTGGCAGGAATTTCTGGCAAATTTTTTTCAATGATTTTTTAGTTTATCCACAGCATAAATCAGAATTATTTTTACTTTTTTTTATTACAAGAAAATCAATTTTGTAACTATACCAAAATTAAACAAATAAGTGAATGCGGTTTGTGTGTATAACAAGTGGATAACTTGTGGATGATTTTGGAGAAACCTTATATTTCCATATAGATCAAAGAATTACACAAATTTTGTTATTATTTCTGCGTGTGAATAACTCAACTTGTTGATAGATAAAAAGTTGGGTCATATTCCAGGGAAACCGTAGCAAAACTTGACATAAAAAACCCTTAAAAAAACTATGCTTTACTGTGTGCTAGGTGGGGAGTCAGCGGTGCCCTGTAACCCGCAATCCGCTATAGCGGGGCTGAATTCCTGCAGGAGATCACTGATTTTCGGATTGAGAAATAATAAGTGGTGTTGAGAATCAAGCCCGGCGCAATTGTGAGCTGTGAACTTTGTCAGAGCCGGAAGGAAGCAGCAATAAGCAGACCTCATGATGTGCCGCCGGTCAACCTGGTTTGAGTTGGCTGTTATTGATCTTTTTGGAATAGGTATCGATTGCAGGTGCACACTTTTTAAGAAAGTATAAAGTTTAAGGTGTAAGGTAAAAGGGATGAAGTAACTCGATCTGCCAGATCGAGAAAGAATAAAGATAAAAAATAAAGGTAAAAGGTAACTCAAAGCTTTTAACCTGTGAAATTCAGCTTGATGAATATTTCACCGGGTCCTGCTTTGAGAAGAAAAAGAATATCCGTCTTCGCTGCGCTACGCCGTGACAAGAAGACGAAAGATCAAAGCAAAAAGCAAAAAGAATAAAAGTATTAAGAAAAATTTTAGTGGAACTTAGGGCTTTGTTTTCTGTTTTTCTCTGTGTTCTCGGAGTCTCTGTGGCTAAAGAAGATCAAAGGAATAATTATGGCTGTTAAATATCAGATTCCCAGGGGAACGTTCGATATCCTGCCGGAAGAGAGTTACCAATGGCAATATATTACAAATGTATTTCGGGAAATAGCTCGCGAGTTCAGCTATAAAGAAATCGTAACTCCTATCTTTGAAAAGAAGGAGCTTTTTGAACGCAGTGTTGGAAACAGCTCGGATATTGTCCAAAAAGAGATGTATGAATTCAAAGATAAAAAAGGTCGTGAGTTTGCTCTGCGACCCGAAGGAACCGCACCGGTGGTTCGCTCTTTCGTGGAAAATAATCTGGGAATGGGTGGCGGTAATACAAAGCTGTTTTATTTAGGTCCCATGTTCCGTTATGATCGTCCACAAAAAGGACGGTTCCGCCAGTTCTATCAGTATGGAGTAGAAAATATCGGCAGCGATGATCCTTACATCGATGCAGAAGTAATAGCTATGGGATATACTTTTCTGGAAAAGCTGGGATTGAGTAATTTTGAACTGGAAATTAACAGCATCGGTTGCGCTAATTGTACTGAAAATTATGATAAAATTCTGGTAAAATATTTCACACCTTTTATGCAGGAACTCTGCTCGGATTGTCAGGATCGTATAAACAAGAAACCGAAGAGACTGCTGGACTGCAAAGTTCCGGAATGTAGAAAAATAGCGCAAAATGCACCTTCTATGCTGGATTATCTCGATGAGGAATGCAAAGAGCATTTTTTGGAAGTTCAAAGAAATCTGAAAATTATGAGTATTCCCTTTAAAATAAATCCGAAGATCGTACGAGGACTGGATTATTATAATAAAACTGCTTTCGAATTTGTAGATAAGAACCTTGGAGCTCAGGACACACTCATCGGTGGGGGCAGGTATAATGAACTGATCGGACAGTTTGGCGGGAAGGATGTACCCGGGATCGGATATGCCGGCGGGTTTGAAAGATTGATGCTGTCGATGGAAACGGAAAAAGTAACTTTCGGAGAAAAACAGGTCCCGGATATCTATTTGGTAACCCTGGGGGAAAAAGTAAAAGATGTTGCCGGTAAACTTCTCCTCGATTTGCGCATTGCTGGTGTCTCTGCTGAATTTGATCCTGAAAAGAACTCGATAAAATCTCAGATGAAAGCAGCAGATAAACTTCAAGTACGTTTTGCTTTGATTCTGGGTGACGATGAATTTGCCCAGAACAAGATAATTCTGAAAGATATGAAAAGCGGTGAGCAGGAACTTATCGGGCTGGAAAAAATAGTTGAAAGCCTGAAGAAGACATGTGAAAAATAGTTGAAAATTTTTCCCTTGACGCAAAAAGCTGGCACTCTAAAAAAGGGTTTGCTAAATATGAAATTTAGATTAATTTTTAAAATAAAAAAGTGGAGGAAAATATGAAACTGAAACCCCTTGATGACAGAGTTGTTATTGAAACCAAAGAAGAACTTGCAGAGAAGAATGTTGGAGGAATTATTATTCCCGATACAGCCAAAGAAAAACCACAGATCGGCAAGATCATTGCTGTGGGAACCGATGAAGAGTTAAAAGAGCTGGTTAAGATCGGTGATAATATCCTGTATGCCAAATACGGTGGTACCGAGGTTGATATTGAAGATAAGAAATATATCATTATTT
>JAUVLE010000203.1 GCA_030595905.1 Candidatus Cloacimonadota bacterium
AATATAAAAGGCAATATCTTCTTGAATGTCTGCAATGTCTTATCATCAAGGATAAAATCAAATCGCACGAGGTGGGCGGCATATAAAGAGCCTGTCAAAAGTGAAGGTGAAGAAGTTGACATTTCAAAGATTAAGAGTATTGGTACTTTGAAAAGTGTAAGATCAAAAGATTTTGCGAATTTAGCATATTGGTATTTTACTATTTTTTTCAAAGATGGAACCTCAAAAGAAATAGAAGAAGGTTTCTTCTATGGTGATTGGAATAAAGTAAAAATTGAATTACAAATGATAAGGGATGAAATAATTCAACTTTTTAATAATTTTAAATCTGTTTAATTTTTCATATTTATCTTTCGCGATTCGTCGTTTTTTTTTACGAGTCGAAAAACTAAAAAGAGGATTATATAATGTGTAAGGAAAATAAAACTGATCGTGTGCTGGAATTGCTGAAAAAATATGGTTATCATTCCCAGTCTTATAATATCTTACGCAGCGACAAATCATATTTTTACTCTTTTTCCGGTATCGATGGTGTAATCGCTTATGTTGTTAAAGCCAATGTGGCGATGGCAGCGGCTGATCCGGTATGTGATCCTTCCAATATTCATTCGTTTGTTACTGAATTCAGAATGTTCTGTAAAGAACGGAAATTGCTGTGTTGTTTTCAATCTATCACAGAGCGCTGCAAAGATATTCTAGAAGATATGGGTTTTGGAATGATCAAAATAGGTGAAGAGCCTATTTTTGATTTAACGCAATTTTCGTTGGAAGGAAGCAAGTTCAGAGGATTACGTAAGAACATAAATCAAGCGAAAAAACAAGGTTTGTTAATTGTGGAATATCATCCGCTTTTGGAAAGGCAGCCGAAATGGGAAAAAGATATGGAAGAACTTTCTGCTATCTGGCGGAAATTTAAAGGTTCGGGAGAATTTTCCTTCCTGATAGGTGAACCTGCTCTTGGTAATCCTGAAGAGAGAAAATATTTTTTGGCACTTCTTGATAACAAAGTTGAAGCATTTGTGGTTTGCACCCCCGTTTATACAAGAAATGGAATTTATTTCGATGTGATGCGCCGCCAAGAAAAAACTTTGAATGGATTGCCGCAGTTATTATTTACAGAATCCTTTCGTATCTTAAAGGAACAAGGATACACGATGGCAACGCTTGGGACTGCTCCTTTATCGTACGAGCATATCGATGATCCTGAACAAAGTCGTATAATAAAGCTTGCCTTGAAATTAGCATTTAACCGTCTGGGACATTTTCACAGATTCAAACCACTTTATAAATTTAAAAAGCAATTCGGTCCGACCTCCTGGGAAGGTCGTTATCTGGCATTTTCTCCGTCACGATTCAATCCTGTTATTTTGTATGCTCTTCTTAAAGTTTATGATCCAACCAGTGTAACCAGAAAACTTTTAAATCAGTTAAATTTTGACTGGGAAAGTATTAACAAAATAAAAGATGTACCTGTTGATTTTATAGGTTCTACGTCAGAAAGCGTAATTAAGGGAATAAAAGTAACAAGTCATAAAGCAGTTGCGACGACTAAAAAGACATTACAAAAAATCCCTATTATACAAAGCAAAAAATATCAAACTAAAAAGGAGGAATGATTATGTTTGATCTATTAAAGAAAACAATTCTAACTGGAATTGGCATCGCTTCGATGACCAAAGACAAAATCGAGGAATTAGGAAAGAAAATCTCAAAGGAAAGTAAACTTACCGAAGAAGAAGGGAAGAAAATGGTTAATGATCTGTTGAAACAATCTGAAAAAGCAAGAGAGGATTTGGAAAATCAAGTTCAGAAACTTGTGAAAAAAGCTTTGGAAAAATTAGATATTCCAACTCGCGAAGACCTTAACAGATTAGAAAAAAGGATTAAAAAGCTGGAAAATTTGAGAGTAGAAACAAACAAAGAATGATACGAAAAATCGGATTGATCAGACGCACCTATCGTCATATAAACCGTTATCGGGAAATCATAGCCGTGCTTTTTAAGCACGGTTTTGGTGATCTGATCACCAACTCTCAAATTGAAAAATATATTGATTTCGGTAAGAAGTTCATTCCCAATAAAAAAATTGAAAAAATAAGTTCTTTATCACGGTGGGAACGAATTCGTTTGGTACTGGAGGAACTCGGTCCGACCTTTATCAAATTAGGTCAAATTATGAGCAATCGTCCGGATATTTTACCGGAGTCTCTGCTGATTGAACTTGAAAAACTTCAAGATTCAGTTCCTCCAATGCCGAATGAAGAAGCAGAAAAAATGATTAAGCAGGAATTGGGAAAACCGATCTCAGAACTATTTAAAAAAATTGATACAAATCCGATTGCATCTGCTTCCATAGCGCAAGTTTATCGAGCCGAATTATTCAGCGGAGAAAAAGTTGCGGTTAAAGTGCAACGCACCGGAATTCAAAAAATTATCGAAACAGACCTGGAAATAATGTTTCACCTTTCCCTTTTAATGGAAAAACACATCACTGAAATGGAGATAATGAATCCGGTTGAAATAGTAAAAGAATTTGAACGCTCTATCCATAAGGAAATTGATTTCAATATTGAAGCTTCGCATATCGAGCGGTTCGCAAGAAATTTTCAAACCGATTTGACTATTTATGTTCCTGAAGTTTATAAAGATTATTCCACGAAAAAAATCCTGACAATGGAATTTATCGACGGCATCAAAGTATCAGACCTGAAAGCTTTAAAAGAAGCGAAAATTAACTCTTTGATTGTCGCAGAACAAGGTTGTGATCTTATACTGAAACAAATATTTGAACACGGGTTTTTCCACGCTGATCCACATCCCGGGAATATCGTGATCCTGAAAGATAATATCACTTGTTTCCTCGATTTCGGAATGATGGGAACTTTGCTGCCGAAGCATCAGGATTATCTGGGAAATATTATCGTGGGAGTTGTAAATAAAGATTCAAAAAAAATAACAGAAACACTACTCCGTTTAACCGGCATACATAATATCGAAAATCGGGATCAATTGGAATACCGGGTTTCCGAACTGGTTAATCAATATGCTTATATTTCTTTGAAAGAAATAAAAGTCGGTGATCTTTTGAATAAACTTTTCAAAATGTTGATAGATTTCAAATTGAGATTACCTTCAGATTTTTATTTACTCTCAAAAGCATTGATAACCATCGAGGGAGTTGGAACAAAATTAGACCCTGATTTTGATATGGTTTCTCACATCGAACCTTTTGCAAAAAAAATGGTTAAAAAGCATTTGGATCCTATTGAACTGGCAAAAGATTTGTATTCTTCTATGGTGGAATTCCGTCTTTTATTCAAGGATTTTCCTTTTGAGATCAGAGAAATTATCCGGCAGATCAAAACAGGAAAGCTAAAAGTAGAATTCGAGCATAAAGGATTGGAACCAATGCTCATCAAACACGATCAGATCAGCAACCGCATTGCTTTTACAATAGTTTTGGCTGCTCTCATTATCGGCTCATCTTTAATCGTACTTTCCAAAATACCACCTCTATGGAATGGAATTCCTCTCATTGGAATTGTGGGGTTTGTAGGAGCGGGAATTATGGGATTCGGGCTGCTTATTTCGATTTTGAAGCACGGGAAGATGTAACCCATATTATGCCTTAATTTCAGTTGTTTTGTACGATCTATTAAGGTTTATGATCCAACCAGCGTAACCGAGAAACTTTTAAATCAGATTGATCGTGCCTGGAATAAAATTAAAAAAACTTGAGCAGATTCCAGTAGATTTGATTGATAAAATAAAGGAACTCCATAAATTTTGAATAGGAGTGTCTCTTTTGTATTTGATGAGAAAGCTCATTTCAGGATTTACAATTTCTCAATAATTTTGCTTTTTTATAGCGGACTCAATAATCAAATAAAAAAAATTTGACAAGAACCACCCATAATTATTATTGAATACCGAACGGTCGGTTTTTATTAATGAATTCTTTGATAAAGGAGTTTTTTTGGATTCTAAAGAAAAGATATTAAAGTCAGCCTTGAGGGTTTTCCTGGAAAAAGGTTATGAGGCAGCCAGCATAAGCGATGTAGCAAAAGAATCGAATTTTACAAAAGGGGGTTTGTATCATCATTTCCCCAATAAAGAACATTTATTTATAGAAACAATAAGTTTTCTATTTGGTGAATTTGAAAGATGGGAAAGCGAAATTTATACAAAATCTCTCAGTTTTAAAGAAATTTTAAGGATTTATTTTACATCACTTGGCGAGATTATTAATTTTATTAAACAAGTTGCGGAAACCGATAAATTGGAAGAATCAAATTTTTATAATCTTATGTTCGATGCATTTCATAGATTTCCCGAAATAAAGAAGAAACATAACCAATATCATAAAGAGAACGAAGAAATATTCATCAGAATATTGATCGATGCTCAGGAAAAGAAGATCATCCAAGAGGACATCGATCCGCATACATTCGCTTTTATGGTTAATGCATTGGGAGAAGGAACAATGGTCTATCATCTGATTACTGAAAAGATAGATCTGAAAGAAATGGGAGAAAAACTCTTCCAGAACGTCTGGAACAGTATAAAGATATGAGCCACAAAAGATATTAGCCACGAAGCACGCTAAGAACCACGAAGAAAGGATTTAAAATGGGAAAAGAACTTCTTTATCAAGATGAAGTATATGAAATTATAGGTGCTGCAATTGAAGTTCATAAAGAACTTGGTTCTGGATTTCTTGAATCTGTTTATGAAGAAGCAATGGTATATGAATCAAAGAAGAAAAAAATTCCCTTTGAAACTCAGGTGAAAATTCCAATTTTTTACAAAGGGCATAAATTTCAGAAAGAATTTATTGCTGATTATATCGGATATAAGAAAATTATTGTTGAATTTAAGTGCATACCATGTTTAACAAGAATTGAAGAAGCACAAATAATAAATTATTTGAAAGCAACAAAACTAAAA
>JAUVLE010000151.1 GCA_030595905.1 Candidatus Cloacimonadota bacterium
AAAGATACTGCAAATGGAACTTTTTACGCTGAATCTCATGCAATAGTAGAGACAGACGACGGCGGTTTTTGGGTTGCGTCCCAGACTCTAGCAGGTCCCGGAACCCTCACAAAATTCAGTTCTGATGGTGAAATTGTGTTCAATTATCCAGATTATAATTGTTGGATTAAAACAATGGATAAAACTTATGACGGAAACATAATTGTAGCAGGATATTCATTCACTTACCATAAACCTGAAATACGAAAAATCACCCAAGAAGGAGAGGAATTATGGTCTAACACTTTTACAATTGAAGGTTATAATGATCATGGGAAATTTAATTCAGTAATATCTTCTTCTGATGGTGGATATATACTGACGGGGTATATGCTTTCTGATCAAGCAAATGACGATATTCTTGTAATGAAAACTGATACTAACGGAGATTCACTTTGGGCAAAAACTTATGATGCTTATGGAGGTCATGATTACGGTTATACTATTACTGAAGATAATGAAGGTAATATAATGTGTGCCGGAAAAATTAGCCATGCAGGGACAAGAGGTTTTTTGTGGTTTTTAGATGAAAACGGAGAAACATTTTGGATCGAAGAAGTTGAAACTAATATTGGGTATGCACATCTTACGATAACTTCAACGGGAACGGAGTTTGTTGCAATAACTTATGATTTGGATGATAATACAATAATCTATTATTTCAATAATTCATATAATATCTTATGGGATAATGCTTATCCAGGTCATCAGGCAATGGGAGATAAGAGTGTTCATATAATAGATAGTGGCATTATTTTTGCAAATTGTACAGGATATGGTGGTTCTGATGATAACTATATTAATTTAATCAAGACTGATTCAACAGGACAGGTTACATCAATTGATGAAAATAATATAATTTCATTAGAAAATGATTTAGTTTGTTTCCCTAATCCGTTTAATCCAATAATTAATTTCGAAGTCAAACTAACCACAGAGAGCACGGAGAACACAGAGATTCAAATTTATAATGTCAAAGGACAGAAAATTGAAACTATTCCTTTCGAAAACAAAACTATAACCTGGGATGCTTCCGGCTATTCTTCAGGTATATATTTCTGTAAGCTTGTTAATATCAAAGATGAGAATATCCTGTCTGTTAAGAAGGTTACGTTATTGAAGTAACAAAATTACCTTGCAGGATTTCATTCTGTTTCTGAAATAGGGACATAATCAAATTTTGTTTTCGTGGAGGATACTATGAACCGAAAAATATTAATTCTTTCATTTTTCATTTTACATTTCACATTTTTCATTCGGCTTTCAGCCGAGGACACCTGGATACAAACCTACCAACCGTTTGGAGATGAAGTAGATTATTTCGTTGAAGATATTCGAGTTTGCCCTGATGAAGGATATGCTGTAATCGGCTCAATTTGGAATAGCGAATTCTCTACTAATGACGGCTTTATGATGAAAACCGATAGTGCTGGCAATATGCTCTGGGCAAGTATTGATACGGTTGATTTTGTTGCAGGACCCGAACCATCCGGGTTTGTAGTTCTTGATGATGGTAGTTTTATAACTGTAGGTAATAATTTCTGGTTTGGTGGTCGTTATTTACTAAAACGAAATCCTGATGGAGTTATTGAATGGACTATAGAACTTGATAATGATTATTCAGTTAAAGCAATTGAACTTAGTAATGATGGAGATATGGTAACTACCGGTGGTTCAATGGATGGAGCAATTAGTTTACAAAAATTTGATTTAAATGGTAATCTAATTTGGTGTGAAACATATTTACCTGATGGTTTTGAATTCGGAGGTGGATATTCTATTACCCACACTATTGATGGTGGATATGCTATAACCGGTAGTGTCTATGGAGATAATAACAGAGATATTATTGTAATTAAAACAGATGAAAATGGTGATTCACTTTGGACTTGGACTTATGATGGAACAGCTAATTATGATGATGCAGGACAATGTATAATTGAAAACTCTGAAAGTGAATTTCTAATTGGCGGTTATATTAGCAATAATATTAATCGTGATTATTTTGGTTTTTTAATAAAGATGAATTCATATGGTGATACAATTTGGACAGAAAAAGTAAATGGTATGTCAGCAATAAACTCTTTAGTGCAAACTCAAGATAGTAACTATATTTTACAAGGTAATAATATAACAAAAATTAGCGATAATCATGAGATAATCTGGCAAGTTCCAAGATTAGTAGGTTTAAATGCCAGTGGAGACAGAACTATACTAGAACTACCTGACCAAAATTTCATATATCTTGGAAAGCATTATTGGGGAGACCATATTACAATTGTAAAATGTGATTCTTCAGGACAGGTTACAGCAATAGATGAAAATTTTATACTTCCTATAAAATGCAATTTGCGAT
This sequence comes from Candidatus Cloacimonadota bacterium, assembly GCA_030595905.1. GTDB lineage: Bacteria > Cloacimonadota > Cloacimonadia > Cloacimonadales > TCS61 > JACNIV01. The sequence continues at coordinate 2,396 of JAUVLE010000151.1, forward strand.
GTTTCCCTAATCCGTTCAATCCTATAATTAATTTCGATATTAAATATAACAACGAACAAAATCAACAAATGAAGATTGAGATTTTTAATGTCAAAGGACAGAAAATTGAAACTATTCCTTTCGAAAACAAAACTATAACCTGGGATGCTTCCGGCTATTCTTCAGGTATATATTTCTGTAAACTCGTTAATGTCGAAGACGGAAATATCCTGTCTGTAAAGAAGGTGACTTTATTGAAGTAAGTTCCCCTTGGGCTGTGTCCGGCTTTTAAATCACCTTTAGCGATTAGATGAATTGCTTAGAAATAAGAAAACTTCTCAATGACCTAAATTTTCAATAATTCTCATTACCGGAAATGCTTTTTTTTCTACCAAAATATTAACAATAAATCTAAGAAGAAATTATAAATTAATTGTTGCAAAAAAAACACTGATAAAAATAAATGAATTTGTAAAAAATAAATAGTAAAAGGGTATAATTTGTGCAGTTGATGTTGTCATTTAATGATAAAAAGTTTTGTTTTCCCGGATTATACAATTATACCTGTAACCCTGTTAACCAATAAAATCAGGATGTAATTATGGCACAGAGTATCAAACGACAATTACCAAACGATATTAATGCGGAAGCTGCAGTACTTTCTGCAATGATGATAGATAACTACGTTGTAGCAAGAGCTATCGAGATGCTTGAAGATGATCATTTTTATAGAACTTCTCATCAAGTTATTTTCAAGGCATTATCAAGCCTGTTCGAGAGTAATATCGAAATCGATATTATCACTCTTATAGATCAACTGAAGACGAATAAGGAATTGGATAAAATTGGTGGTGAACAGTTCATAAATGATCTATCCGATGTTGTTCTCAGTGGTGCGAATATTGAGTATCATGCGAATATCGTTCTGGAAAAAGCACTTCTAAGACAGTTGATAACCGCATCCAATAAAATAATTGAAAATTGCTATAATGCAGATCAACCGGTTGATGATATCGTTGATAGTGCCGAACAATCTATTTTCCAGATTGCAGAAAGACCTAACCGAAAAGCTTTTCAAAGTATTGGCAGTGTTATTCCAACAACTATAAAAAATATTGAAGAAACTGCGGCAACCAAAAAGAGCGTTCTTGGAGTTCCCTCCGGGTTTATGGATCTTGACAGAAGAATAGGCGGCTTCCGTCCCGGACAGTTAATTGTGCTCGCAGCCAGACCGTCGATGGGTAAAACTTCGCTGGCTTTGAATATCGCTTCTAATGCTGCTGTTCGATATGAGAAAAAAATCGGGATATTCACAATGGAGATGGAAAGCGATGAATTATTGATGAGAATGTTGAGTTCGGCATCTGAAGTGAGTATGGATAATATGCTCAAAGGTTACGGAATGAACGAAAAGAAAATACTGCGGATTGCAGGAGCTGCAGAAGTTCTTTCCGAAAAACATATATATATCGACGATAATGGCTCAAATACAATTCTTGATGTCCGGGCTAAAACGAGAAGGTTAAAAGCAGAATTAAAAGGATTAGACCTAATTATTATTGATTATATGCAGTTGATGTCCCTGAAAAGAAGTCGTGAAAACAGGCAGCAGGAAATCTCTGAAATATCCAGATCACTGAAAGTTCTGGCAAAAGAAATGTCAGTTCCAATTATTGCACTTTCTCAACTAAATCGTGGTTTGGAGAATAGAGAAGATAAACGACCAAAGCTTGCTGACCTCAGAGAATCCGGTGCTATCGAGCAAGATGCTGATATTGTTATGTTCATCTATCGCGATGAAGTTTATAATGAAGAGACGGAAAAACCGGGAATAGCAGAGATCATAATTGGAAAGAACCGTCATGGTGCTATTGGCAAGCTGGAATTAAAATTTTTCACCGAATTTACTTCCTTCAGAGATATAAACGAGTATGAATAGAAGCAATTCGATTATTACCGTTATTGGCGAATTTATAATTTTTAATGCAGCTGTTTTCAGCCATTTAATAAAAATAAGAAAAAGATTTCCCGAAATCATCAAACAGATGAAAAGGATCGGTTATGATTCTTTGCCGCTGATAGCCGTAACTTCCGCTTTCACCGGTCTTGTTACTTCTGTTCAGGCTTCATATCAAACCAGTGGTTACATTCCATCAAGATTGATAGGCGTTCTTGTTGGCAAATCTACAATGATCGAACTGGCGCCCGTGCTTACAGGTTTGGTTCTGGCGGGAAAAGTGGGTGCTTCCATTGCTGCCGAGATTGGTTCAATGAAAGTTAGTGAACAACTCGATGCTATGGAAACCATGGCGATCGATCCGGTAGATTATCTTTATCTGCCGCGTATTATTGCCGGTTTTGTAATATTTCCGCTGTTAACCATTTTTGCGAATTTTATAGGAATATTCTCTGCATTCTTTCTCTCTGTTTTCAAATACAATATTAATGCATTCAGTTTCTTCAGCAATATGAAAGAGTTTTTTCTCCCTTCAGACCTCTGGGGCGGTCTGATCAAATCTATCTTTTTTGGTTTGATCGTAACAGCAGTCGGTTGTTTTGCCGGAAGTAAAGCAGAGAAAGGAGCAGAAGGAGTGGGAAAAGTTACTACATTGACAGTAGTTTATTCTTCAATACTTATCCTGATCATGGATTTTATAGTTGCAGCAATTTTGTTTGGCGGATTGAAATGAAAAGGATTTTAATTTTTTTTATTGGAACATTCCTGATAATAGGATGTTCTACAAAGAAAGAAACAGTTCAAATTTCTAATAATAGTGAACTGAAAATCTATGCATCGAGTATTTTTCTGAATAGTGATTTTTATAGTGACGTGATTCCTGTTTTTGAAGAGATATTTAATTGTCATATTGAATTAAAGGAATTTAAGAATGCTCAGTTAATGTTTCAGCAGATCATTGCTGAAAAGGATAGTTCGGAAGTTGATATAATTCTTGGTCTGGACAATACCCTTTCTGCGGAAGCTATCTCTGAAAGCTTGTTCATAGATTATGAACCGAAAAATCTTAAATTCGTACAAAAAGAGCTTATATTTGATGAAACAAATCATTTGAATCCGGTTTATTATTGTAATCTTGCATTTATTTTCAATAGTAATTCTATTGAAGAACCACCTGAAACTTTTGGAGAAATGCAGGATGGCAAATTTAAAAAAATGATCGTGATCCTCGATCCTGAAACATCGAGTTTTGGAAGAGCTATGCTTTTATGGTCTGTTTCTGCATTCGGAGAAAATGGATATGGACATTTCTGGAAGAGTGTGAAAGAAAATATATTCATCGTTGCAGAAGATTATGATGATGCATATAATATATTCCTGGCAGCAGAAGCTCCGCTTCTTCTTGGATCTTCCACGATCCCTGTTTATCATTCGCAAATCAATAAAACAAAGAAATATAGATCGACAATTCCTCAGGAAGGCGGATATAATCTGATCCATGGAGTTGGGATAATGAGATCGGTAAAAAATCAAAGATTAGCAGAGCAGTTCGTCGAATTTCTTCTTTCAGAGGATTTCCAGAATTTAATTCCCAAAGAAACATGGATGTTCCCTGTTAATAAAAAAGTCGATCTTCCGTATGAATTTAAGCTTCTTCCGAAACCGAAGAAAGACCTTACCGGAGAATTAAGTTCGAGAGTCGTTCAGAGAAGGTTAAAAAGCTGGATCAAAAGATGGAAAAACATAATGTCGGGTTAAATTCAAATTGCTCTTTTCGTGTTGTTCTCTTTCAACCGGAAATTCCGGCAAATACAGGGAATATCGGGCGTATTTGTGTTGGCATGAATGCAGATCTTCATATTATCAAACCAATGAGATTCCTGCTGACAGATAAACATCTGAAACGAGCAGGACTGGACTATTGGGAAAAACTTTCAGTATATTTTCATGAGGATCTCGATGATTTCCTTCATTTATTTCCGGAGAACAACATTTATTTCTGCACAACCAAAAGCCTCAAGATATATACAGATCAGGAATATAGACGGGGCGATGTTTTCATTTTCGGTCCAGAAACAAGTGGCATCCCTGAAGATATCCTTAAAAAGAATTGGAACAAAACCATCAGCATACCAATGACTCACAAAATTCGTTCTGTAAATCTCTCAAATAGTGTGGCTATTATTCTTTATGAAGCATGGAGACAGATTGGATTTGATGTGTAGAAAATAAGATAGTAGATTTCTTTTATGGTTTCATTTGTTGGTTGACGTATTCATCATAGAAGTAAAATTTGCAACAGGTATTGATATGATAATCTCAGGTTCATAACTGAAAAAAAAGGGGGATATATGTTAAAAGGTTCTTATGTTGCTTTAATCACTCCATTCAAGAATAAAGGAATTGATTATAATGCTTTGGAAAACCTTATTGAATTTCATCTAAAAAATAATACAGATGGAATACTTTTTTGCGGAACAACGGGAGAAACTCCATCGCTTGCGGGAGATGAAAAAGAACGGCTGGTTAGATTCGGTTTACAAAAGATGAACAAGCAGAAACCGGTGATGATGGGAACAGGGACTAATAATCTTCATCATACCATATCAAATACGATCAAGGCTCAGGAGTGGGGTGTAGATCACGCTCTTGTTATCACACCATATTATAATAAACCAACTCAAAACGGATTATATCTTCATTTTAAATCTGTTGCAGAAAATACAGATATACCGATCGTGATCTATAATGTTCCCGGAAGAACAG
>JAUVLE010000208.1 GCA_030595905.1 Candidatus Cloacimonadota bacterium
ATATATTTCGTAAGATTTATCAATGTGCCGATGTTTAACTTTTGTGATTTTATCACCGAATGGTTTAAAATCATTTGTTCTGGCTTGATCTACCAAAATATTTCTATCGGCTAAAAAGAGAATTCTTTTCTTTATTCCAGCTTTCCATAATCTCCATATTATTTGAAATGCTGTAAAAGTTTTCCCAGTTCCGGTTGCCATTACTAAAAGAATTCTGTTTTGTCCTTTTATGATTGCTTCTACTGTTCTGTTTATTGCAACTCGTTGATAATATCTTGGTACTTTACCATCTCTTTCATAATAATATGGTTGGAGAAGTGGTTTCTCAAATTCTGAGGTTATTCCTTTCCATTCTTTATATCGATTCCACAAATCTTGTGGAGTGGGAAAATCATCTAACTAAAGCTCAACTTCGATTTCACCTTCTGATTTTGTTCTATCATGTTCGATAAATCCATCTCCATTTGAAGAATAAACAAAAGGTATCTCAAGGATTTCTCCATATTCTATAACCTGCTGTAAACCATCACCAATATTATGATTATTGTCTTTTGCTTCAATAATTGCAATTGGAATGTTTGGTTTATAATAAAGAATGTAATCTGCTCTTTTTCTTTTACCACGCATAACCAATTTTCCACGAACAATTATTCGTCCATCAGTGAAATAAACCTCTTCACGAATTTGAGAATGTAAGTCCCAACCAGATTTAACGATATTTGGAGTAATAAATTTGGTTCTGATATCAGCTTCAGTAAGTGTTTTTTTATTTATCATCTTATATTACCTTACATTTTGAACCTATAATATTTTATTCTATATTATTTCATTCAATCCGTGAAAAAATTTGAATATCGTATCTTAAGTGTCAAGAACAAAGGGGGACAAAATTGGAAATTTTACCTTTTATTATATCTTGCCAGCGTTTGAAAGGTTCTGCTTTTGGTGATGGGATTGATTGAATTATGCGAAATGCATTTTCAGTATTAACAATATCTGTTTCTCTGAGTTTTCCATCTCTGGCTTTTAATTTCAACCGTCGACAAAATGTCGACAGTTCAATTCCGCTTGCTTCTTTTTCTCTTCGATTCATTCTATACCAATAATCTCGTGGTTTATTACTGTCTGTTAATGCTTCAATAATATCCACAACAGAAAACCATCATTCATTATTATGAATAGTTTTTCTAATTTTCTTACCTTTAAAAATTGCAATTTTTGTATTTTCAGAACTCATAGATTCCTCCAAGTATTTTAATTATTCGTTACTCATTATTCAGTAGATGAACCTTTTTGTGTTTTATTTGAAATCTCTTTTGTAAAAGATTCGCTGATGATAATCTCCGGTTTAATTTATTCGTAAGTTTTTATAGTAATAATAGGAGAGATCTCTTCATAATTTTCCCATTCCAACGGATATTGGTTAATAATCTTGATGATCGCATCCATAATAGCAATTAATGTGATTGGAGTTTTCTTAATTGAACGCGTAAATTTATTTATCTCTCGTTGCAATTTTTGGAATTTGCCTAGTTTGATAGCTTGTTTCGCTGATTTTATTTTCAAAGTTTCTATAGTACAACAATATTAATATTTTCGATATTAACTTACTTTCAATTCTTGCTGAATTTCGTTTTTTACACATATAATGTCAAAGAAAATAATTTCCTTAATTTCGAGACTATTCATCAATCAATACCTCTGTATCTAATTCAATCTTTACTCTTCAATAAACCACTCAAGATAATGAAATATCCTTCCAACCAGAAAATACGGCAGATTTAACAGGATAAATTCTTTTCCTGCATTGGTTCTCACGGCTTGTTTTGAAAATTTTCCTGCATAAAATCTTACTGCATATTTATGCTCAACTTTATCCATAAATAAGTGAAGAGATTTTAATCTTCCTTCTTTTCCAGCCTTAACTTCAACCGGGATCAATAAATTTTTATATTGAATAATAAAGTCAATTTCAGCTTGAGATTGTTTTTTTTCTCTAACCCAGAAAGAGATTTTTTGTGACCTTAAGGGATCGATTGCTAATAGTTCCTGCCCGATAATATGTTCAAGGATGCGCCCTTTGAATATCGAATCCAGGTTCTCAATTTGAAAATAATCACTCTGTAAACCCGCAAGAAAATTTATCAAACCGGTATCGAGAAATTGAAGACGCGGAGATTTCTTTTTATCAATTATTATTGGGGGAAGTGTATTGGTAGAGGGATATAATAAATAGACTAACATCGCTTTCTCAAGAGTTTTTAAGGCTTCCGACATTTCTCTGGATTTGTAATTTGAACTACCGAAACCCTGAAATTTTATCCTTTTCCCTGATTCTAACGGTGCTGACTCAATAGTGTGGCGAAGTATTTCGATCATAGTATGAGTCCTGGCATATTTGCTTACATCATCCAGATACGAAGTTAATAAACCTTGAAACAATGGAGTAAGTGATACTATGTCTTTTTTGTCTATCCAATTAGCAACAATTTCCGGCATTCCGCCTATAAGTGTATATTGGTGAAATAACTTTAGAAGTTTTGAATATGCTAAGTTTTGGAAAGGAATTTCATTATAGAAAGTTAAAGCCTGTTTTTCTTCCGTAGCAATAAGAAATTCATTAAAAGTTAACGGATACATAAAAAGAAACCGAACTCTACCTACCGGAAAACTAATTTGCTTTTTTCCGATCATTGTTTCGAGTAATGAACCGGCGGCTATTATATAAATTTGTTTTGCTTCTTCATAGAAGTAACGAATCATTGCAACTGCATTCTGTGAATTTTGGATTTCATCTATAAATATCAGGATCTTTCCATTTGAAGGCACGGTATTTTTATATAGGAAAATGGTTTGTATTAATTCGTGAATGTTTAGATTTTTATCAAATAGTTCAGATTCTTCTTTTTTTTCAAGGTTTAAAGATATGTATTGATCGAAATTCTTTGAAAACATTTCTACAATTGTTGTTTTGCCAACCTGCCTGGCACCTCTTAATATCAAAGGTTTTCGTTCCTTATCTTTTGACCACTTCTTTAAGTCTTCTAATATTTTTCTATAGAACATACCTACTCCTATTAAAATTATGTCACAAAGTCAGGGTAAAAAATTGATAACCTTGTAACAAAGTCAAGGTAAATTTTTATCATCTTGTCACAAAGTCAGGGTAATATTCAATGAATCTTGTCACAAAGTCAGGGTAAATGTATGGTTCAACCGGGACGATTGAACCAACGGGAAAGACGAGTGAACCAGCGGAGAAGATGAATGAAACAACGAAAGTATTCTCCATATTTAGGACTGGACATTTTGCTCCCCTCTCTTTTTTTAAAAGAGGGGCTGGGGGTGAGTTTTTACTTCAATCCCAGCTTAAAATTAAAACTTGTGCCCGGCTGTTCGGCAGTGGATGTATGGAATTTCTTAAGAAGCCTGTTAAATGTATTCTGCGATGGTTTGACGTATGACAGGTCCATCAGAAAACGCCGGAAGCCTTCTCTTACCAGTTTATCCTTAATTTGTAAAAGTGCAGCCGGAACTTCGGGTATCACTACTGTAATTCCATCCCGAATTGTTTTAATATAATTGTTCTTATCATCTTTAAAGCTTAGTGACTTCGTGTCTTTGTGGTTAAAGAGAACCGGCATCCTGGAATGGAATAATTCGGGATGAAAATACAAAGGTACGATCCCCTTCCTGTCTTTACCTGCTATCAGATTCTGATGATCATTTTCAAAAGAGTAAATATAGAATTTTATGAATTCCTCTTTCAGGAACTGGATAGTCACATCATTAAGTGCATATACGTTTTCGCTGGTGCAGAGTGTGAGCCTGCTTGAATCCGGCAGAATAAGTTTCTGGGAAATATGGCTCAACATGAAACTGGAAATTCCTGCTCTGATGAAGTTTGAACAGAGTGATCTGTAGAATTCAATATCGTTTTCAGGAATGAATTTAGGCAACTGGATGATAAGTTTAAGACGATTTTTTCTCAGGAAAGGACTATGTAGATTCAGTTTTCCCCATTCATTTTTTGGAAGATTCAATACCAGGAAATCGAATTTATCAAAGTATAATTTTCTTAACCAGTCCAGCGAATTAATACGCAGAAAAAGCTGCTGATGTGAGAGAAATTTGCCGGACCCGATCTTTTGCAGGATGTTTTTCTTTTTATCTTCCGGCATGCGAAGTTTAAGCTTCTTTCCTTCCAGCGTGAATTTGCTTTTGAATTTTATATCGGCAAGTCCGATAAGGAAAACTTTATCTCCTTCATTCACTTTGATTTTATCAGTTTGGATTGTAACTACCTCTCCCAAAAGTCCTTTCTCCTTTTTCCTGCCTGCCCCGTAGGGAAGAATGATCGTATCGGGGTTTCCTTTTTCTTTTTTGAATTCCTTAATCTTGATTGCCCTGGCATCGCTTCCTGTTTCCGGAAGAATCCGCAGACGATCCATAATTTTTAGTTTGTGAAAAGTTTTAAAAGAAAAAGAATCCGGAGTGCTTTGTGCAATTTCACCAATATAAATACCGATATAAGGATTTTTTGTAATCGCATTCTTGATATCTCCACCGAAAAAGTAAGAAGTTTTTTCCCTGCCGAAATCATATTTCAAGATTTCTTTGGCAGTCTCTATTTTGGTTGGATCATCAATTACCATCCTGTAAGCTCTGGCAACGTTATATACATATTCTGCAGATTTCATACGTCCTTCGATCTTGATCCCGGAAATATTCAATTTCATGATCTGTGGCAGAAGTTCGATCAACTGGTTATCTTTCAGGCTGAAAAAGTAATCTGAATTCTGT
>JAUVLE010000043.1 GCA_030595905.1 Candidatus Cloacimonadota bacterium
AGAACCAAAGCATTATATATCGGCGGAAAAGTTTATGATTATGGTGCAGAAGCAGCTCTAATTCAGATCAAGAAATTCGTGGATGTCTCAGATCAATTGAATAGTGCCGCTTTAAAACAGAATCCCGTTCAGCAGAAGCAATATAAAACTGCTATCTTGAATCATGGGAATACTATAGCATTGGATTTTACAAAGAAGGCAGTTCAACTTTATAATACATTACTGGGAACTTTTTATGATGGTAAAAATTACTCTGACGAATGGACTGACTTTGCCAATAATCGCCTTGTAGAATTGCATGTAAGGAAACCTAAAGTATATGTAAATATTTATACTAACTCCGAATGGGAGATCAATAATTCTGAAATTCGAGATTATATAGGTTCAAAAAACATCAATTCACTCTGGGATAATGTGAAAATCAACTCGGATTCTCTAATCTTCAAGTCTGCAGAGATTATCGAAATACCAGGCGGAATGGATGTATTTCTGTCTACTGAACTCGAAGTTGAAATGAAACCGGAACTTGTTACAATAGAATATGCCTATAATAAACCCGTTCAAATACTTGTTAATGATATTCTTATTGAAGGAGAATCAACGCTCGAAAATGATATGATCGATATTAATGGGGTTTCGACTTCATATTATTCTATTTCATTTACTCCCGACATCCAAACCGGAACGAACTTTATTGTATTCAAAATAGAAAAAGATCCATCATTGCAGAATTCTACACAATTCGCCTCTTCTTTAACATTGCAATATGATAAAGAAAAACTTGAATTGTTCAAAACCACGGAAAAAAGATATTTATTCTCAGATTATACATGGTATTCAAAAAGAGAAGGAGAAGAAACATCGAAACCGGAAACAAATACTAATATCGAAATGGCAGATTCATTAACATCACAAGATTCATTGAATTCACAGCAGGATTCACTGGCATACACACAAGACGATAATGTAGCTGAAACTGATACATCTTCTGAATGGAAATTGGTTTCCGAAGCTAATTTTAAATTTTTTAAATCTCAAATGTATGGTATGGAAAGTAGTGAAGCATTTGGTATCTGGTATCCGGAGATAGATTCAAATAATGTGGAAACAGTATATTTTAAAAAAGAAATTAATATTGATAATGAAATTTTTAGTGCTTTTGCCAAATTCATTGCGCAGAATTCAGCATCTATATGGATCAATGATGAGCTTGTTGTTGACTCTCAGAATTTAGTGGTTGACGATAAATTAAAAAAAGTGATGTCACATGAAATTTCTATTACTCAATTAAAACCAGGTAAGAATGTAATACTGACTAAAGTGATTGGTGGAAGAGAATATAAAGGTTTCATCTTCTCAATGGAATATATTGTAAAAAAATAAAGATTGACATTGAAAAGATTAAAAAAAATATATTGATGTGAAACTTAAATTAATAATATTACTTCATTAGAAGAGGTAAGTGATGAAAAAGATTTTAATAATTATTTGTATTCTTGTACTTTCGAGTCTTGGCATTGCTCAGAATAATACTAAGGGAAATGCAACTACCGGGAAATATAAAAATATAAAGAAATTAAAAAGTACGGCAGATGAAGAAGTAAAGGTTGAGATCAGAAAACCTGATAATGCATCACTTATGATCAGAACGGAAACCGATCATAGTTCTAGTGTTAAACTAAATACAATTGATAAATTTAAAAAATCAAATAAATTATTATATTAGGGAGGCTTATAATGAGAAAAGGGTTGTTAAAAGGGATTTTATTATTGATCATTTTGTTCAGTGTAGCAAATCTGTCTGCAGTGAATCTTGTAGAGATGTTTGTCAACGGTGGCGCATTTATGTATCTGATTTCATTCTTATTAATGGTCATGATAATTTTGGCTATCATTAAGTATTGGCAATTATCTATTAAAGAAAAATTGGATACTCAAAGATTTTATCTGAAACTGAAAGGTTATATTAAAAATAACCAGACAGAAGAGGCTATCCGTGTCTGCGCTCAGTTTAAACGTACAACTATTGGTTTTATCTTCTGGAGCGGATTACTGGGTTATAATGATGGATTAAAATCAGGGAAAAAAGGAATGGAACTGCAAAGACATCTTCAAAACTCATTTGATGAAGCAGGACTTCAGGCAATACCACATGTGGAAGCAGGTTTATTCTGGTTCGATATTATTGCACAAGTTTCTACTCTATTGGGTCTTTTGGGTACGATTTTCGGTCTTGTAAATGCATTTGACGCCTTAGCTACAGCTGCAGAAGCAGATAAAAGCAGACTTCTTACCGAAGGTATCTCGATGGCAATGGGAACTACTGCATACGGACTTATTGTTGCAATTCCTACAATGCTCGTAAAAGGTGCTCTTCAAGCAAGAGCAGATAAAATTGTGAACGATATTGATGAGTACAGCGTAAAAACAATAAACCAGATTACATATTCAATGAAGGATTGATATCATGGCTTACGGCCCATCAAAAAATAGGACAGAATCTCAACACGAATCGAGAGAACCTAATCTTATACCTATTATGAATCTCTTCATAGTTATTATCCCGATGTTAATGACTATAATGGTTTCGGTTCATCTTGCAATGATCGAGATCACTCTTCCTACTCAATCATCAGGAGGAGGAGGAGGAGATGACGCCGGTGAACAGATAGAAGAAGTGCCGAAAGTATTAACATTAGCACTACTAATAGATCGTTTTGAGGTTATGGTCGAAGGGAATGAAGATATAATTAAAATACCGCAATTAACTTCCGGGAAGTATGACTTCATGACTTTAGATCAGACTATTTCTCGTCTAAAAAGGCTTCATGAAAATCAACAGACAATTGATCTCTTACCAGATCCAAATGTTAAGTTCGATACCTTATTAAGATCAATTGATATTTGTAAAAGCAATGACTTTCCTAATATAAAGTATTTAACAACAGCTACTAAATACTATAAGGCAAAATAGCGCAGGAGTGCATTATGAATAGAGTCTCAAGTATTGTTAATAGAAGTTTTTCCTCGAGTGGTCATGAAAAAAGAATAAGAGGAAATAAGACAAAGGACCTTAATATTACTTCTTTAATTGATATTCTTACAATATTGCTGGTTTTTATGATCAAAAATATTTCTATGGATGCCAGTCAGAAAAATGCTCCTGAAGGAATGCTGCTTCCTACAACAATTACAAAAAATGAACTTATAGAAAGCGGACAGGTGGTCTTTGTGAAAATATTCACAGATAGAATACTATATGGCAGTGAAAATATTCCTGTAAGTTCTCTTCAGGATTTTATGTTGAAGCATGATATCAGACAATCCCTACTTAGATTGCTACAGATGGAAGCAAGAAAGATCATTTCAATTAACGGTAAACCATGTCTTCTAATACAAGCAGACAAACAATTAGAGTGCAGGTTTATTACGGAGTTCATAAAATTCAGTGCCCAGGCTTCATTCGCAAATATATATTTCTCTACTATTCACACCGATGACAAAAATCAAGTCTTAGGTTTATAGAAAGGAGTGCCTATGACCGATAAAATATTGAGTTTAAAGCTGAAATATAAAGAAAAATACTTGGATACAGCAAGATATAAAAGGGATTTTCACAACAAATTTTTTATTGGAAGCGGTAAACATCTTTTCTGGCAAATATTGGATAAAGCTTTTCCGGATAAATATGCTCTGCTTTCCAAAAAAGGTTCATCCTTCATGCTGAAATTGCGTGAGGGAATGGAAGTCTCCATAAAGAAAAATAATCAAGAGCTTAGCAGAGATGATTTGGAAAGAGCCAATTTGCTTAAAGGAAATTATCTCACACTCGATCCTTCAACATCAGGAAAAGTTTCATTTGGAGAGAAATGGGCAATTGAGTATAGTTTTTCCTCACAATATGTATATGTTCCAACTGCCGAAGAATTGATGATCGCAAAACAATTTGCACGATTCTCCCCGCTAACTCCACAACAAAAATTTACACGAATTTTTATTTTACTTGGGATACTGGTTACAGGGGTAGGATTATATATTGCAGAAAGCTTTTATGAACCTCCGATAGAAATAGATTTTGCAGAACGATTAAGTCGAATAGAAGATTTTGCAACTCAGGTTACACCAGAAATTGTGGAAGAAATTGAAGAGGTTGGACCTGATGAAACTGTACGTGGTCCAGAGGAAACCGAAGAAGATATTTCAGAACAGGTTGAACAGGCAGCAGCAATGTCTTCATCCGAATTTGAACAGGAGTTCGGTTTGTCGCTGGGTTCTGGTATGCCGGGAGGTGAGGGATCAGAAGATTTCTCTAATGTACTCCTGGAAGTTACGGAAGTAAGCGAGATCGTGGCGGCAGGTACAGGTGGGCAGGCGTCAAGTAGTTCTCAACAAGCAACAAGAGGTTCGTCAGAACTTGATGTTGCAGGTGCCAGCGGTTTTGACCTTGAAGGTCTTGGAGATGGTCTTGGCGACATTGGAGGTATGGAAGAACTTAATCTTGGTGGAACCGGTGGCTTCGAGGAAGTTGATCTGGCAAGTCTCGGTGGAACCGTAGGTAACTATCAGGTAACCAAGGTAGAAAGCAAGAAACAATTTGCCGCAGTAAGAAGAAGATTTGCCGGCATTAAAATAGTCAAAGAAGGAAGCATCAAACTCGAAGAAATGACGCCTGAAGCAAAAACAGAACTGGCAAATATAGACCAGATAGTTAGTGCATATAAACCACAGATCACGAAACTCTTCGCGGTTGAATCTATGATTATGGATATGTATGGTACTATAGAAATATCGATTATTATCAGCGGAAGCGGCACAGTTGAAGCTGTCGATATCGATATGATAAAAGGAAGTTATTTCACAGACACATTCCTGAGTAAATGTCGCCAGATCGTAATGAACTGGAAAATAAAGGTAAAAGAACCGATCGGATTTAGTTTCCGAATGAAATTCTATAAATAACCTTTTACGTAATATACAGCCCTCTGAATGGAGGGCTTTTTTTATATAAATGAATTATTATGATATAGCTCTGCCGGTTAGAATAAACAAATCCTTCACCTACAGGACAGCGGAAAATATTTGTCGTGGATGTCGAGTTCTGGTTACTCTGGGAAGTACATATCATACGGGTATTATTTTTGAACAAAACGAACATATCGATACCGAATTGAAATATAAGGATATCCTTGAAGTTATTGATGAAAAACCCAAGATATCAGAGAACTTGCTGCATCTGGCAAAATGGATCAGTGATTACTATCAATGCAGTTTAGGATTGACCCTTTCGGCTATGCTGCCTTCGGCGTTCAACATTCAAATTCAAAGACAGGTTAGAAAAATATCTGACGAAAAGATTGATGAAAACGATGAAACACCCGAGACTATATTACAAAACATTAACAATACTGAATGGGAAGATATTCCAAAGCTGAAAAAAAAAATAAAACTAAAAACATCATTATTCAATTTCTGGCTGGAAAAATTAGAGAATTCAGGAATTATCGAAATTAAACGGACTTATGATGAAAAGATCAAAAAGAAGGTCGCTAATTTTGTTATACTTAATCCATTAGATAAACTTCCTGAACTTACACCAAAACAAGCTGAAGTCTTTAAAAAATTGCAGGAAAAAGGAAATGATATTGCTCTGTCGGAAATAGTAAATGATGTCAGCCGATCCGTTCTTAAAGCTATTCAAAATAAAGGACTTCTGAGAATCGAACCCAGAGAAGTTCAAACAAGAAACACTTTTCTTCCTTCCAAAAGAACTCCTAAAAAAATAAAACATACTGAAGAACAAAAATGTGTAATTGATAAAATAAAAACATTCATAACCAGGAAAGCATTCCAGACCTTCCTGCTTTTTGGAATTACAGGGAGCGGCAAAACCGAAGTATATGTTCAGGTGATAAAGCAATGCAGAGATGCAGGGAAAACCGCACTGATGCTTGTTCCCGAGATATCTTTAACTCCGCAGATGGTAGAGCGTTTCTTCAATGCATTCGGTGAAGATATTGCAATCCTTCACAGCCATTTGAACGACCGTGAAAGATGGGAACAATGGAACAAAATAAATACCGGTGAAAGTAAAATAGTGATAGGAGCCAGAAGCGCAGTTTTTGCACCGTTGGATAATATCGGGATCATCATCGTGGATGAAGAGCACGAAACTTCCTACAAACAGGATAAAACTCCTCGTTATAACGGCAGGGACATCGCCATTGTCAGAGCAAAGATGTCAAACGCAGTAGTGATATTGGGAAGTGCAACTCCTTCACTGGAAAGCTGGCAGAATGTACAAACAGGAAAGTACAATCTGCTGAAATTAACGCAGCGTCCGCTTTCGTATGAACTTCCTTCTGTTCGGATAATCGATATGCGAAAAGAAAAAGATCACAAACAGCTTCTATCGGTTGTTTTAAAGGAAAAGATAGAGAAGAAATTAAAGGCAAAAGAGCAGATAATACTTTTTCAAAACCGGAGAGGACATTCTTCATTCGTGCAATGTATTTCCTGTGGTAAACTCTTTCAATGTCCAAATTGCGAGATCAGCATGAACTTCCATAGCAGAACCCAGCAACTTATTTGTCATTATTGCGGACACTCTATAGATATGCTGCGCAAATGCCCGGATTGCGGGAGTTATATGTTTAATTTCGGTGCTGCAGGAACCCAGCAGATCGAAAAGCAATTGCAGATTATTTATCCAACTGCCCGAATACTCAGGATGGATTCTGATTCTGCAAGGAAAAAGGAAAGCTACGAATCTATGTTCCAGCGAATGAGAAACGGGAATGTAGATATTCTTCTGGGTACCCAGATGATCGCCAAAGGACTGGATTTTGCAAATGTAACCCTGGTGGGAGTCATTTCTGCCGATATTGGTTTGAACATTCCAGATTTTCGAGCCGCAGAAAGAACTTTTCAGCTTTTAACGCAGGTCGCAGGAAGATCTGGCAGGGGCGAAAAACCGGGTGAAGTAATAATTCAAACCTATAATCCCGATCATTTTGCCATTACTTGTGCCACAAAGCAGGATTTCGAATCGTTTGCAAAAATCGAACTGGACCTCCGTAAGACTCTGAAATATCCACCATCTTTCCGAATTGCTCGATTTGTATTCTCCCACAAAGATATAAAATACCTGAGAACTCAGGTGTTTAAAAATAATAATGTTATAGAAAAATTAAAAAAAATGTTCGATCCAAAAACACTTAAGGTTCTGGGTATAGTTCAGACACCACTGGTAAAGTTACAGAATAATTATCGTTTTCATCTCATCATCAAGGCAGATTCCATACAAGTTCTGTTCAGTGCGGTTAACTACCTGCAAGAGAACCTGAAGTTTGGCAGTACGATCAAGCAGGTAATCGATATTGATCCGTATGGGCTTCTTTGATTAGAAATATTTTCTACTAAAAAAATCACAGAATAAAATCAAGTTAAGTACAATAAAAAAATAGTCCCGCCTGATATATTATAAATATAGGTCTAATTGGAAAAAAGTGATTACTTTGAATTTTAATATATTGATCTATAAATACTCCATTATTGTTTTAAATAGTTTTTCCGGATCAATTGGTTTTTCGATGTAGGCATTTGGTTCTTTGCCATAATATTCCTTCATCTCTTCTTTAGTAAAACGAAATCCTCTTTTTTCTGCGATTCCCGTAAGCATTATTACAGGGATTTCGTTTGTTTTTTCATCAGCTTTTATTTCCCTGAAGGTAGCGAATCCATCAAATTTCGGCATTTGAACATCAAGAATAATAAGGTCTGGAATAAGCTGTTTTGCTTTTTCTAAACCTTCTATCCCATCATAAGCAGAAATAACTTCGATGTCTTCATCTTCCAGAATACTTTTAATAAACTCCTGATCATCGTTTTCATCATCAATCGATAGAATAACTCGCTTTTTCATGATTTCTCCTAACTCATTCTTTTTCGTGGCAGTATGATTGTAAAAACCGTACCTATATCTTTTTCCGATTTTAATTGCAAACGTCCTTTATGATCTTCAATTATTTTTTTTGTGATCGGAAGCCCAAGTCCGGTTCCATTTAAACCTTTTGTGCTAAAATATTTTGTAAAAAGTTTTTCTTGATTATCTTTAGTGATGCCACATCCGTTATCCTTAATAATAATGTGAACATCATTCTCATTTAAAATGGTTTGTAACTCGATCTTTTTATTTTCTACTCTTTTAAATGCCTCGATGCTGTTTGAAAACAAATTTAAAATACATCGATAAATACCTATCGGATCAATTTCAATATCTCCAACATCTTTACCTAAATTCATCGTAAGATCAATTTTTTTTGCTTTTATTTTCGCATTCAAAAGTTCTGAAACATCTGTTATTAAAGTGTTTATGTCTGTAAGAATATATCTGGGTTCACCTACTTTTGAATATTGCAACATATCAAGTACCAATGTTGATATTTTATTGATGTTTTTTTGAATTATTTTCCAGCCGGTAACTAATTTCTCAAAATTTCTAGATTTAATATTTTTATTTATTATGAACTCGCCACATCGCAAACCATTTAAAATATTCTTGATATAATGAGATAGTCCGGCAATAGTATCTCCGATCGTGGCTAGTCTTTCGGATTTTATCTTTTCTTCTATCAGCCTTGCTCTTTCCAGGGTTATAGATATTTGACTGCTGACCGCTCGTAATAATTCCACATCATCTTCGCTGAAATCTCCGTTTTTTTTATTTACAAGTTCAATTACACCAATGATCTTATTCTGTATTTTTAAAGGAAGGCAAAGAATATTTTTCATTGCAAAAGTAGAGCTTTTGTCTTTCCTGCCGCAAAATAACACTTCCGGATCGTTTTCCAAAAGCACTTTACCCGTATTAAAGACATAACCGCGGATCCCATCACAACGCTGCAGGTAAATTGTTTTTAACACATATTTCTTCTTTCCTGTGGCGATGTAAAAAAATAGTTTTCCGGTATCCTTATCTTCAAGAAATATGGAGGTTCCTGCTACATTAAAAAGATTTTCAGATTCGGTTAGAATGACATTAAGAAGCTCAGCTAAATCGTTAGCCTGGTTCATCAGCAAATTCAAATTAACTATTTTTTCAAGTTTTTCTATCTTTGTTTTCTGATCCATCTTTTCCCATTATTCTTTTTTTTTAGAAATGAAAATAAATAGTTTATGTCAAGAATTAATTATTGCCGGGTATAATTTAAAAATAAGATAGCGTAAACTTAACTATGGCTCAAAGGGCACATAAAGTTCGTTGACAAAAGAAATTACAAGGCATTGTCTGAGCTTACCTTTTCAATAGGTTATTTTCTCTGGAACTAACTTAATTCTGTTAATAATCATTTGACTTAAAACGAACACTAAAAAAAATGAATCCGATTCATTTGAAGCCTGATGGGTGGGTTGTTAGTGGTTTTTTAACTTGACGGAAAAATCTATAGTAAGGAATTGATAAACAGAATATTTGGAGGAAGTATGGATTATTTCTTAACAGAAGAGCAATTGGAAATAAAGGAAATAGCTCGCAAAGTTGCAGAAGAGAAGATCAAGCCTGTTCGAGCAAAATATGATGAAGAAAACGAATTTCCGTGGGAAATCGTAGAAGTTTTTCGGCAGACGGACCTGTTTGCAGTTCTAATTCCCGAAGAATATGACGGTATCAGCGGAAAGGTTACAGATGTGGCTATCGTTACGGAAGAACTAAGCCGTGTTTGCGGCGGTATCGGTCTTGCCTTGGGTGGAACGGGCTTAGGAATTTATCCCATAATGATATCTGGAAACGAAGAACAGAAACAGAAATATTTACCCCAGATTGCCAACGGCGAAAAATTAGCAGCTTTTGCACTCACAGAAGCAAATGCCGGTTCTGATGCTGGCGGTTTGGAAACAACTGCTGTAAAAGACGGAGATTTTTATGTACTGAATGGAACCAAACAATGGATAACAAACGGTGGAGAAGCTGATATCTATACAGTTTTTGCTCTTACAGATAAATCAAAAGGTGCACGCGGAGCTTCCTGTTTCATTTTAGAAAAAGGTACGGAAGGTTTTTCTTTTGGAAAGAAAGAAAATAAAATGGGAATTCGCGGATCGGCAACACGAGAATTGATTTTCGATAATTGCCGCATTCCCAAAGAGAATCTTGTAGGACGTGAAGGGAACGGATTCATGATCGCCATGAAAACTCTGGATAAATCGCGCCCTATGGTGGCTTCACAAGCTGTGGGAATTGCACAGGGAGCTTATGAGGAAGCTGTGAAATATTCCAAGGAAAGACATCAATTCGGGAAGCCGATATCATCTTTCCAGGCAGTTCAATTTATGCTGGCAGATATGGCAACACAGATCGAAGCTGCAAGAGCACTTATAAGGGCAACTGCCCGCATGATGGATGCCGGCGCAAAACGATTTGTAAAAGAATCTGCGATGTGCAAGGTATTTGCCTCCGATATGGCAATGAAAGTTACCACAGATGCCGTTCAAATCCTGGGTGGATACGGATATATGAAAGAATACCCGGTCGAAAAAATGATGCGGGATGCTAAAATAACCCAGATATATGAAGGAACGAACCAGATCCAGAGATCGGTCATTGCTTCCAACCTGCTTAAAGAATTTTAAAAAACTACCGGTAATATCAGGAATTCTCCTGTTCTGTAGCAGGAAAATGAAATGAAAATACTCATTCATATTTGTTGTGCACCATGTTTTTGGGCACCTTATTTTCATTTGAAAGAAGAAGGGTTCGATATCCATGGATTCTGGTTCAATCCGAATATTCATCCTTACCAGGAATATCTAAAAAGATTGGAAACCCTGCAGGAATTTACAGCAAAAGAAGATATACGGATGATCTATAAAGATGAATACAACCTGGATGATTTCCTGAGGAAAACCGCTTTCAGAGAAAATGAACGATGCAGAAGCTGTTATTATGACCGTTTGAAATATGCAGCTATCGTTGCAAAGAAGGGAAATTTTGATCTTTTCACTACCACGCTTCTTTACAGTAAATTCCAGAAACATGATTTAATAAAAGAGATTGGTGAATCGCTGGGGAAGGAATACGGAATAAAATTCTTTTACCGGGATTTCCGGCAATATTGGAAAGAAGGGATTAAACTTTCCAAAGAATTGGGAATGTACCGCCAGCAATATTGCGGATGTATCTATAGTGAGAGAGACAGATATTTGGGGAAGGAAAACGCGTGATTCAGGTTGCATTTATCCGCCTTTTTAAGTCGCCTTTGGTGACTTAATCGCCTTTGGCGATTTGGCGGAAACCCGAACCAGCAACGAAACTGCCGCGGAGGTAGCAATGAACAACATTCGAACCTTTAAAAAAATGAAGCGGAAGAACGAAAAGATCGTGATGCTTACGGCATACGATTATCCTTCCGGGAAATATGCGGAAGCTGCAAACGTGGATATTATCCTCGTGGGGGATAGTCTGGGGATGGTCGTTTTGGGATATGATGACACATTAAATGTAACTCTGGATGATATTATCTATCATACAAGAGCAGTAAGGCGCGGTGCAAAAGATACCTTTATCGTTGCAGATATGCCGTTCATGTCATACCATATCACACCGGAAGAGACAAAAGAAAACGCAGCAGCCCTTATTGTGGAAGGCGGTGCAAATGCCGTTAAACTGGAAGGCGGGAAACCAAGCAGGATAGAAGCTATCAAAGCTATTATAGAGTGTGAAATTCCGGTGATCGCTCATCTTGGTTTAACCCCTCAATCTATTCATTCATTTGGAGGTTTCTCCGTTCAAGGCAGGAAGGAAATAGATCATAAAAGAATATTGGGTCAGGCAAAGGAAATCGAAAACGCAGGAGCGTTTATGTTGGTGCTGGAAGGTATTCCCGAAAAACTGGGAAAAGAAATAACAGAGAATTTATCTATTCCAACTATTGGAATTGGAGCCGGAAGATTTACCGATGGACAGGTTCTGGTTTATCATGATATCCTGGGAATGACAGATTTTAAACCAAAATTTGTAAAAACTTATACAGACCTCAGCAGCTTCATTCCCAAAGCAATTAAAGAATATTCCAATGAAGTTAAAAAGGAAAAATTTCCAAAAGAAGAAAACGTTTATGAACCGATTAAACCATTGTAAAAGACAATATAGCAGGAAGTTAATGATGTTAGAGAGAATAAAAATAATAACCCATAGCCGGAGGAAAAAACTGTAAAAAAGACTTGTTTTTTATTTTCAAGAAATTATTATTTGGGGGTTATTATGAATCAATTAAAAATATTGTGGGTTGATGATGAGATGGAACATCTGAAGCCTTTCGTTCTTTTCCTCACCGAAAGAGGTTACAATGTAGAAACGGTATCGAATGGATCTGATGCGATCGATTCTGTTCTGAATAAGAAGTATGACCTGATCCTTCTGGATGAAATGATGCCTGGCATCGACGGGCTTACCACTCTGAAAGAAATAAAAAAGATCAATTCGGCAATTCCCGTAGTTATGGTCACAAAAAGCGAAGAAGAAGGTTTGATGGAAGATGCTATTGCCGGACAGATAGCAGACTACCTGATCAAACCCGTTAATCCGCATCAGATAATCATGGCAATAAAAAAGATCTTCGAGGCTGATGAGATCAGGAAAAACAGAACAGGTGAGGAGTATGCCCGGTTTTCTGCAGACTTGAACAGGAAATTATTTTCTTCTCCAAATGCGGAAGAATGGGCAGGTATTTACAAAGATATATGTAAATGGGATACATATCTCGATAAGATAAATGATACAACTTTAACCCAAATGCACTTCCTGGAAAAACATAATTGCAATGCTGAATTTTGCAATTATGTTGCAGATGTTTATAAAAATTGGCTGGAAACAGATGATAGACCTCTTTTATCGTTTGATATAATTTCAAAGTTTCTGATACCTCAATTAAGAAATGATAAACCGGTTTATTTTCTGGTGCTGGATTGCATGCGGTTGGATCAGTATTATTCTATTGAACCGTTTTTGAAGGAAATGTTTGATATTGAATTAGATTTGTATTATTCGATTTTACCTACTGCTACACCATATTCGAGGAATTCGATCTTCAGCGGATTACTTCCTCTTGAGATTTCAAAAGGCTTTCCGGAATACTGGGTAGAATCTTCCGATCTTGATAGCAGCCGGAACCGTAATGAACATCAACTTCTGGATGCTCATATGAGCGATCTCGGTTATGACCTGGAAAAAAGTAAATATATTAAGATATTTAATATAGACGAAGGAAATTATGTCCTGCGGAAAATTGATTCATGGAAAAATGAAAAACTGATCGTGATGGTATATAATTTCCTTGATCTGCTTGCACACCACCGTTCAAAAAGCCAGATATTGAAAGAAGCGATACCGGACGAAGAAGCATTACGGGCATTTACAAAACACTGGTTCCTGCATTCAAGTTTGTATGAAGCTCTTAAAATTATCAAAAAACAGGGTGCAACGGTTGTTATTACTACAGATCATGGTTCGATCAGAGTTAATCGAGCCAGCCAGATTGCTGGCGATAAACAGATCACAACGACAGTTCGATATAAACAGGGAAAAAACCTGACCTGTAATAAAAAGCATACTTTGCATATAAAAAACCCTGAGGAATACGGTCTTCCCAAAATGAGTGTTGTGGATAATTATGCACTGGCAAAGGACGATTATTATTTTGTTTATCCCAATTCATTCCACCAATATATGAAACAGTACAATGGTACTTTCCAGCATGGCGGCATTTCTATGGAAGAGATGATACTGCCAATTGCTGTTTGCAAACCGAAATAGGTATTGAGCTAACGAAGGCAAACGACGAAGAGTTAAAGCAAACAGAATCCCTTGCAGTTCCCTTTTAACAAAAGGGAAAGTAAGAGGTGCAGGAAGATATTATAAAATAGATGTGATAAAAAAATCTGGTGTTTTAAGTGAGAAAATAGTTGGTTCAATTATCTTAATTCAACCAAATTTTAAAACGTGTGGTTCCGGTTGGAAACCCGAACCAGCAAGTGAAAAAATTATGGAATATATAAAAGAATTTACGATATATTCAAAAAAAGACACAAAAACTTTAGCTGAAAGAATAGCATCATATCTGCAGCAGGGTGATGTGATTGCATTATATGGCGAGTTGGGAACAGGGAAAACTTTTTTTACGCAGGAATTATGTAAATATCTCGGTGTATCGGAAAACGTCAGCAGCCCCAGCTATGTATTAATGAATGAATACATAGGGAAATATAATATTTCTCATTTAGATCTTTATAGGATTGATTCTGAAGAGGGAATTCTGGAATTGGGACTTCACGAAATATTTGAAAATAAGATCACAATAATTGAATGGGCAGAAAAAGCGGAAAGTCTGTTACCGCAAAATACTATTCATATCTGGTTTGAATTTGTTAATTCGCACAGAAAAATACGCATTCAAAGTTACAGGGATATTCCTTTACTTAATTAGTTGATACAGAATTATCCCAAGCAGAATGATTATGATGATATTACCCCAGAGTATCCTGTTCTTCAGGTCTTCGATATATCGGCGATTATCCTGGATCTTATCTTCCAGGCGAAGAAGCATGTGCTCTATTGTAGAGAATTTATCACTGAAATTATCTATCTTCTTTACTTTTCGGATATTTTCAAAATCTTTGATGAAATGTTTTATCATCTCAAAGAACATGTTTATCAAACCGGCAAGGATAGGGTTGCTTTTTTGCGTTTCTTTATTTTTTTTCATCCTATCTCCTAAAGTTATATCTATTTTTTTATTTTTAATCTTTTGCATTAACGAAAGTGATGGTTTTTATGTCAATAAGTTTTGTGTGTTTTCATAGTAAAAAAAAGTTGTAAAAATGCCATTACAAAAACGTTGACACTAATACTGTTGCTTAAGAGTTTGTTCAAATTAAACTACTTATCCTGTAAGTTACAGGGCGGAGCTTTATTCGGATTAATTGGAAACTTCATAACGGTTCAGACAGAAAGAAAACAGAATCATTTCAGTCTTCGTCCCGAAAACTTCGGGACTACACCGAGACAAGTGCAATTCCCTTACGCCACAGGCGCACAAGTTTAGCAAAATGTTCACCCCGTGGAATCTCCGATTAATCGGAGAAAATCTTTGATTTTATTCCACAGGGGGAAAGTGAGAGATGCAGGAAGAAACGTTAAAACCTGAACCAGCGAATAACAAGGCGAACCTCTAAGAAAGATAAAGTGTAATATTAACAAACCATGAAAGAAATATTAGAAAAATTCAAAGAAAAGAAAATTGCAGTTATTGGTGATATTATCCTTGATAAATACATTTATGGGAAGGTGGATAGAATATCTCCGGAAGCACCCGTTCCGATCGTAAAGGTAATAAATGAAAAATATACTCTTGGCGGCGCTGCCAATGTTGCTGCAAATATTTCTACTTTAGGCGGAAAAGCTTATCTTTTGGGAATTTCCGGAAACGATCATTTCAAAACTATATTCATTGATAAAGCCAGGGAATTCGGAATCGATACAAACGGTGTTCTGACAGACCCCAAAAAGAATATGATCAGAAAGACACGTGTTATCGGACTCAATCAGCAATTGCTCAGGATCGACCATGAAAATACTGATTACATTGAAACTCATCTGAAAGATAAATTTTTACAAAAATTGAGAGATATTAACGATCTTTCAGCTATAATTGTTTCTGATTATGCAAAAGGGACTATAACAGAAAAATTAATAGAACAGTTAAAGCATCTTTCCTGGGAAAAGAATATTTTCCTTATTGTCGATCCTAAACCGAAGCATAAAAACTGGTACGAAGGCTCATCCCTTATTACTCCAAATAAAAAAGAAGCACAGGAAATGAGCGGTGTATCGATAGATAATGAAGATGACTTCTATAAAGCAGGGAAATACCTTTTTAATAAATTTGATGCGGATGTCATAATTACTGCCGGTGCAGACGGAATGTATGTGTTTGAAGAACTCACCCCCCAGCCCCCTCTCTCAAACAAAGAGGGGGAGATAAAGAAGGATGAATCGCCGAATGATGTAACTTCTAACTCAACACTCAAAACTCATAACTTATCCGTCTCTCATATTCCTACAGTTGCTAAAGAAGTCTATGACGTATCCGGTGCGGGCGATACGGTTGTTGCAACACTTGCCTTAGCTTTAAGCTGTAATGCAACTCTTAATGATGCAGCCATTCTTGCAAATCATGCTGCCGGTATTAAAGTAGGAAAAATTGGAACAGCTCCTATTTTCTTGGAAGAACTTGTGAAAGAAGTAAAACAAACATCCTGTTTGTTATAAAGACTAAAGAAAAAAAGACTAAAG
>JAUVLE010000191.1 GCA_030595905.1 Candidatus Cloacimonadota bacterium
GAACTACGGTGAAGTTCTGAAAGTTGCTCAGGAACTCGGTTATGCCGAAGCAGACCCGACCGGAGATGTGGAAGGTTATGATGCGCGTGGAAAAGTGACTATCCTGGCAAATATTGTTATGGGAGCATCTCTAAAAATATCTGATGTTTCCTGTGAAGGTATCACTAAAATTACTTCCGATGATATTAAAAAAGCAAAAGAACAAAATGCACGCTGGAAATTGATCGGAACAGTTGAGAATAAAGATGGAAAAGTTACAGGTTCTGTAGCTCCCGAAATGATCGAACTATCTCATCCGCTGGCAGGTGTGATGGGTGCAACAAATGCTCTTACATTCACAACCGATCTTCTGGGTGATGTAACAATAGTAGGTCCCGGAGCTGGAAGAATCGAAACAGGATTCTCCATTCTGACGGATATCTTAAGTATTCATAGGAGTTAAAACTTTACGAAAATTATCTTCAAAGAATTTCTTATGCAAGAATTTTCGTAAAGTTAAAATGGAGGAAATAAATGTCTTACACAGGAAAAAGTATATATATTAATTTAACTAACGGAACTCATAAAATTGAGCAAACAGATAAAAGTCTTCTTCAGGATTACATCGGAGGAAAGGGACTTGGATTTGCATTGCTTGATAAAATCGCACCAAACCCCGAACCATTCGGAGCAGAAAATCCATTGATCTTTGTTAATGGTCCTTTCACCGGAACAAAAATACAAACAAGTGCTCGTTCAACTTTAGTTTCTCGCTCACCTCTGACTGGTTCTATACAGGATTGTCACTGCGGTGGAAATTTCGGACCGGCTTTAAAGCGTGCTGGCTACGACTATCTCATCGTAACCGGAAAATCTGCCAAACCGGTTTATATCTGCTTGACTGATGAAAAAATCGAAATTCTGGATGCAATGAATTTGTGGGGAAAAGGTATTTTCTTCACAAATGACGAATTAATAAAATCTCATCCGGGAACAAATCCAAGAGTTGCTGCAATTGGTCCTGCCGGAGAGAATCTTTCTAAGATGGCTTGCATCGGAATCGATAAACATCGTCAATTTGGTCGAGGTGGACTCGGGGCTGTTATGGGTTCTAAAAATCTGAAAGCTGTAGTTGTGGATGGAAACACTGAAATAAAATATTTTGATGATGAGAAATTCAAAGAAGTAAATTTGCAGTTCACAAAAGATATTTTAAATGATGAAGGCGTGAAATTCCGGCGTGTGAAAGGTACAATGAAATGTGTCCGCAGCGGGCAGGAAAATGAGTTCCTTCCCACTAAAAATTTCCAGAAATGCACTTACGATGAATTTGAAAGAATCACTTCCGAAACTGCTCGCAGAGTACTGAACTGGGAAGATACAAGCTGCTTCAATTGTGCGATCCGCTGTTCCAAATGGGCAAGATGGGATGGACACGAAATAGAAGGACCGGAATATGAAACCACAGCTTTCCTCGGTTCCGGCTGTGAAATATCCGACATCAAAGAAGTGACAATTTCTAACGAAATTTGCAACGATCTTGGATTAGATACGATCAGTGCCGGAGTGACCTGTTCATTTGCAATGGAATGCTTTGAGAAAGGATTGATCGATGATTGGAGCGGTCTGGAATTGAAATGGGGAAATGCCAAAGCTCAACAGGAATTTCTAAAAATGATGGTGAAAAAAGAAGGAGTTGGAGCTATCTTTGCAGATGGAAGCAGAATAGCATCTCAAAAAATCGGGAAAGGAAGTGAGGAATTTGCTATCAATGTTTTCGGAATGGAAATTTCCGGTGTGAATCCTCTCGGTTGTTTAACGATGGGAGTTTCAGTTTCGGTTTCCGATTTTGCGAGTCACACGCGTCAGTGGTGCACGGAAGCAGAAATGGGTCCCGACTTCAAGATAGAGGATATTCCTTTTGCTGTGGTGGATGGACAGAATGAAATAAATGCGAGAAACTGTCTTGTGATCTGCGATTTCGTTCCACTCGGTCTGGATAGATTGGCTCCTCTTTTGAATGCAGCTTCAGGTTCGGATCATTCAGAAAAATCTTTGCGGGAAGTGGGAGCAAGAATTACAGACCTGGCTCGAAGATATAACCTGCGAAACGGACGAAAACACACAGATGATATTTTACCTGAAAGATTTTTCAAAGAAGAATCTCAATCTGGGTTTATGAGAGGAAAAGTATTGGATAAAGAATTATTCAATGAATTAGTTCAAAAGGTTTATGCACTTCGCGGCTGGAATGAAAAAGGTGAACCGAAGTAAAAACTGCGAATATATGGTTTTTTAAATAAATAAGGAGAAACAAAATGCAAAAAGGTGCATACACATTAATAATAACACCATTTAAAGAAGACCTCTCATTAGATGAAGATGGTTTGAAATTATTGGTGCAAAAACAATTGGAAGCTGGAATTCACGGTATTGCTCCTCTGGGAGTAACCGGAGAAAACACCCTCTTAACAGATGAAGAAGTTAATCGTGTTTTAGAAATAGTTGTTAAAGAAGCAAAAGGAAAAGCGAAAATCGCTCCTGATTTATGTGTAATGAGTTTGTGGAAAGCGATCGAGCGAACGAAACAATTCACCGATCTCGGGGCAGATTATCTATGTATTTACTCACCATATTTTGTGTTACCAAAACCTGATGGAGTTATAAAGTTTTTTGAGAAACTTGCAGATGTTTCGGAAATTCCAATTATGTTGCATAATGCAGAAGGTAGAACCGGAATAAATATGATTCCGGAAACTACAGCTTATTTGGCAAAACATCCAAATATTGTTGGAATAAAAGATGGAAACAAGAAGCTCGATCACCTGGCAAAAGTTCTTTATCTTACGAAAGATGATGATTTTGAAGTTTTCACAGGAAAAGATACAACAGCATTCCCTTTTGTTAGTTTTGGAGGAAGCGGTTCGTTTACTGTTTCCGGAAATATTATTCCCGGAGTAATGAAAGAAATGCTGGAACTTGCACTTGCAGGAAATTTAGAAAAAGCAGAAAAAATACATTTTGAATATTATAATCTGTTTGAAGCTATCAGGTTTGAAACCAATCCAATGGCTGCAAAAAGAGCATTGAACCTGATGAATTTACCTGGCGGAAGTTTAAGGTTGCCGCTTACGGAATTAAGCGAAGAAAAAACAAAAAAATTAAAATCGATCATGGAAGAAAGAAAATTAATATGAAAGAAATTTATCTTCGTGCACCGGCAACCACAGCCAACGTTGGGCCCGGCTATGATATTTTCGCTTTAACTCTGCAAAATCCCTTTGATGAGATCAAATTGCAGCTGAATGATTCTAAGAAAATTACTATCGATATAATTAACGACAGAAACAATATTCCGGTCGATGTTCCAAATAATACTGCCGGATTGGCAATATTAGAGCTTCTTAAAAGGAAAAACATCCAAATAGGGATTAATGTTCAAATAAATAAAAAGATGCCGTCAGGATGCGGTTTGGGAACCACAGGAGCTTCTGCTGCTGCCTGCATCTTTGGATTGAATAAACTTTTGGAACTTGACCTTTCTGAGAATGAGATGATAGATATAGCCCGGATGGGTGAAGTCGCTTCCGGAGGTTCTCCTCACGCTGATAATGTTGCTGCTGCACTTCTCGGAGGATTCATCCTTGTAAAAAGTTATAATCCAATCGATGTTTTAAAATTAAAGATTCCAGAATTTCCAGTTGTACTCGCAATTATGCAAAAAAATCAGCGTACTACAAGAGGATTCATAACTTATAACATCGGAGAAGAAAAACTCAAAGAGCAAATTGCACATTGTTCCAGTGTAATTCATGCGATTCATACAAAAGATATAAAAGAATTTGGCAAAGCTGTTTCTGTAGACTATGTTGCGGAACCGGTTCGCGGAGTTGAGATTCCCGGATATAACGATTCAAAAAAACGCATAATGAATGCAGGCGCTTACGGATGTAACATAAGTGGTGGAGGTTCTTCTGTAATTGCGATTTGTGACGAAGAAAAGCAAAATGAAATTAAAGAAACAATGGAAAATTGTTTTATGGACAATCCGCATTTTATTAAAATTATCAAAACAAGAATCTGCAATATCGGGATAAAAGAAATTACTTAAAATCAGGAAAAAATAATACAGTTGACAATATAAATAATTTTAAAAATTTATACTAAATCAAATAAAAAAAGTAAGAAAGAAGGAGAGGAATTATGGCAAGAATGACTGTCGATCCAAATTATTGTAAGGGATGCGGATTGTGCATTGAGGCTTGTCCAAAGAAAATAATCAGGTTTTCTGAGAATATCAATGCGAAAGGTTATCATTATGCGGAGTGTTTTGACCAGGAATCTTGTATTGCCTGCAAACTCTGCTATACTACCTGTCCCGATGTGGCAATTAAAATAGAAAAATAAATTGGAGGATCTTATGGGTGAAAAAGTATTGATGAAGGGTAACGAAGCAGTTGCCGAAGCCGCAATTCGTGCGGGCTGCAGGCTCTATTTTGCTTATCCCATCACTCCTCAAAGTGAACTTATCGAGTATATGTCCAGGATGATGCCGAAAGTGAAAGGCACTTTTGTTCAGGCAGAAAGTGAAATAGCTGCCATAAATATGGTTTACGGTGCTGCCGGTTGCGGAAAAAGAGTTATGACATCTTCATCTTCTCCTGGAATTTCACTGAAAATGGAAGGGATTTCCTATATTGCCGGTGCAGAACTTCCTGCGGTTATTGTAAATGTACAGCGTGGCGGTCCCGGTCTCGGAGATATTCAACCTGCACAGGGAGATTATTTCCAGGCAACCAAAGGTGGAGGACATGGCGATTACAGGCTCATAGTTCTGGCTCCCAGTACAGTTCAGGAATTTGCAGATATGGCGGGATCAGCTTTTGAACTCGCAGACAAATATCGAAATCCGGTTATGATACTTTCCGATGGACTTCTGGGACAAATGATGGAACCTGTAGATTTCAAACCGCACAAAACCGAAAAAGAACTGGAAGAACTCGATAAACAGCATTTTGACTGGTGTATGCATTCGAACGAAGATGAACCGAATCATCATCATCATGAAATAAATTCTCTCGAGATCGATCCGCTGGTTCTGGAAAAGCATGTGATCCATCTGGGAGAAAAATACGATGAGATCGAAAAGAACGAGATCCGTTATGAAGAATATAATGTTTCTGATGATAATGATATTCTTGTCGTAGCTTTTGGAACTGCCGCCCGAATTGTAAAATCTGCTATCGATGAACTTAAAGAAGAAGGTAAAAGTGTAGGAATGATACGTCCAATCACAGTTTGGCCATATCCATACAAAGCTATTTCTGATAGACTCACGAGTAAGATAAAAAAAGTGGTGGTTTTCGAATTGAATCTCGGTCAAATGGTCGAAGATGTTAAACTGGCTGTAAATGGGAAAATTCCAGTTGA
>JAUVLE010000178.1 GCA_030595905.1 Candidatus Cloacimonadota bacterium
GGCAATACAGCAAACCAAACGGAAATATTATAAAGAATTTTGGTTCGAGTATTTGGCTTCATAAAGCTTTTTTGAATGATGATAAAGAACTGCTCGAACAAAATGGCGGTTTGAATTTCTGGATGAATTCTCCACACAAAATAAATATCAGCATCAATGCAAATATCGGACAGGAAAGCCTTAATGATTCTGTTTATACCTGGGATAATATTTATGCGGGAATCAAAACCTGGAAAATTTCCTGGCTAAATATATGGATCAGTGGCAGTATAGGTCATTCTCTTGTTTATGATCTCTTCGATATATACAAAAAGAACAAAATCCACATATCATTTTGGGGTGATATCGGAAATAATCTTTCTTATAATATCTCTGCTCAAGGACAAAAGTATTTCGATTTCCCGGTCGATTGCGGGAAGGATGATGAATATTGGATCACTAACGCCGATCTGATCATCAACTTTTCTAATGAACTCTCACTTACAAACGGTTTGAGATATAATGATTATGAAAGTGAGAATCAGACTGGATATATCGGATTATTCTCCAATCTTCGTTATGAATTCAGGGATAATTGTAATTTGTATCTCGGATATAAAACTGCCCAAGATGAAACAGAACAAAAATTTATCACCGATTACAAGCAGGCATATATGAAAGTGAGTTATACTTTCTGATAAAACCTTCCGAGAGGATTTCTTACAATTAACCTTCGGAATGGTTGAAAAATACTCTGAAAAAGTTTCTTTCAGGTTTTCCTGCATTTGACTATTTCAGAGTTAGGTAACGAACCTTGAAAGAGTTAAGTAGGAAGAGAATTCTTATAAACTTTTTCAAGGTAACATTGGTGGAAAAATGAAAACAGGAACTAAAAAGCTATATAGCAGAAAGCGTCCGGCACACCCGGATGAAGCACATACTTCCAGCAAACGCTGGTTCAAGAAGAAAGGTCGAAAAGCGGTGAGGAAACATTTGAAAAGAGAATTGGAAAATGAAAAAGATAAGTAACCTTCGGTACGGTTGTGGGACTTCTTGCTTTTTCTTGATCTTCCGAACGGTTGGATGTCTTTTAAACCGTTGAAAAAGTTCAGCAGGAAGAAAATACTTGTAAACTTTTTCAAGGTAGATGTAGAGTAAAATATACGCCTGTCCCGTTGAATTCTTTTCTATTCAACTGGAATGATATTTTATGCATCAACGTGGTTGATGCACTCCAAAAAGGGAGTTATAATGAATTATAAATTTGTAACAACAAATGAAAGACGAGACCTTATTAAAGCTGGTGATAATATCGTCGAAGCTATTTATCCCGAATTTATGCTGCACGATGCTGTAGCAAATAAATGGTTTTTCCAGCTTTATGAAAAATTTCCTGAATTCCAATATTGGCTTCTGGATGGTGAAGAAATAGTTGGAATTGGTAACTCTATTCCAATCTGTTGGAACGACGAATTAGGTAATCTTCCTGACGAGGGCTGGGATTGGGCTATAGAAAAAGGATTTAAAGATAAAGAGAAAAACATCAAACCAAACCTGCTTTGTGCACTCTCCATCACAATAAATCCGAAATACCAGGGAAAAGGTATAAGTACGAAAATGATAAGATCAATGGTTCAGATCGGGAAAAAGAGCAAACTTGAATCACTGATAATTCCTGTTCGCCCGACTTTGAAGAAAGATTATCCTTTGACAGATATAAAGCAATACATAACCTGGAATAGAGAGGATGGACAGCTTTTTGATCCCTGGTTGCGGGTTCACGAAAAACTCGGTGGAGAGATCATTAAAGTTTGTTCCAAAGCAATGGATATTCGTGGTTCTGTGCAGGATTGGAAAAATTGGACAGGATTGGACTTCCCTGAATCGGGAAGCTATAAAATAGATGGAGCTTTGAAATTAGTTGAGATCGATCTTGAAAAAGATGAAGGAGTTTATATTGAACCGAATGTATGGGTGGAACATAAATTTTAGTTTGTGATTTTTTCGTTCACTATCGAACATCAAGTGTTATTATATGAACGATTAATGAAGTGTATGAATTTATTTATTGATTTAGAATCAGCAGGTTATTATTTGGTTCAGTAAATGCTAATTGAATAATAAATTTATTATTTTAGAGGTATTATGAAAATCGGTATTTGTGGAATAGCGTGTGAAAAATGTCCAAAAATGACAAATGGAATTTGTCCGAATGGAGAACAAGGATGTACTCCAAATTTGAAAGGTCCGTGCAAAATAAAACATTGTGCTTTTGAAAAAGGAGTAAGAACCTGTTTTGAATGCAAAGAATTTCCTTGTGAATTAACAAAGCAGGGACCGATAAGTTACGGGTTCTGTCAGTATATTGCGGGAAAGTAACTCAAAGCTCCTGCTTTGAGAAAGACCTTGAAAACGGTTGCCTACAGAGGAATTCTTTCAAGTAAACCTTTTCAATGGTTAGAATAAACTTAACAAGTTTTTGAAACTTGTGAAGTTTTACAGCTTTTATAAACTTGTTAAGTCTCAAAGACTTCACAAGATTAAGATAGTTGCACAAACCATTGAAAAAGTCGAGCAGGAAGAAAATTCTTATAAACTTTTTCAAGGTATGAATGGGGGAAAATGTTAGATAAAAAGGGATTTGATAATTGGGCTGAAAAATATGATGAAAGTATAAAAATCCGGAAAGGTTATCCATTTGCAGGCTATTATGAAGTTCTCTCTTATGTCAAAAATTTAATAGATATTAAAAGTAACGTAACTAAAATACTGGATATTGGAATTGGAACTGGTGAATTATCCAAAGTGCTTTATGATAACGGAGCATTAATTTATGGATATGACTTTTCTGAAAAGATGATAGAAATAGCTCAAAAAAAAATGCCTGGAGGAAAATTTTTCCTTTCAAATCTTAATGGTGGAATTCCTGATGAATTTCGAAATACAAAGTTTGATTTCATAATTTCTTCTTATGCATTTCATCATCTTGATTTGGAGAAAAAGATAAATCTGATATGTGATCTTAAAAATATTCTAAAGAAAAATGGAATAATAATAATCGCTGATATTGCGTTTCAAAGTTCACAAGAACTTGAGAAGTGTAAAGGAAAATACAAAGCTATTTGGGATGAAGATGAAGTTTATTTTATCGCAGATGAAATAATTAGGAAGTTAGCTGAAAGAAACTTATCAGTTAAATATAGTCAAATTTCAGAATGTGCTGGAATCTTACAGATTATTTTGAAAAAATAATTTAGGTAATTTTGTTCGTTTTGCTTGCTTCGTTGAATCTTTTTTTCTATTCAACTGGAGTTAGTTGCTGAAAAAAAGTGGAAAAAAGTGAGGATATTATGAAATTTAAAAATAATTATTCAATAGAAGTTTTTGCAAATACTGCCATACAAGAAGCGGAAATGGTTTGATATTTTATTGAAAAAATAAAATTTCTCCAAAAACACGGTTATCGTTTATCTTTACCGCAAAATGAGTTAATTCAAATTTTAATTGAAAGATCAAAAAATGATGATTTGAATAAGAAAGATTTTGGGAAATTATCCAAATTAATATCTGAAAAAATCTACAATAAAAATGATTATTCAACAGGGATTAAAAATATAAAAAAAGTATTACCCGAAATTGAAGGAATTTTTTCCAAATTTGAAGAATTTCACAGGAAATGGGATTTTAAATTTTTCAAAGAATACAAATTATTCTTAACTTTATACGGTGCCGGTGGAAGTTATGAAGCTGATAAAGGTGAAATAACAATACTCACAACCAAAACAGGAGAATTCAAAAGAGGAATAAATCCGATAGGAACGATTATTCACGAACTTGTTCATATCGGAATAGAAGAAAGAATTATTCAAAAATATAATATTCCACAAATAATAAAGGAAAGAATTGTAGATAAGTTTGTATTTGCTAATTTTAAGGATATTCTTCCAAATTATATTATACAGAACTTCGGTGATAAAACGATCGATAAATATCTTGAGGATAAAAATTGTTGGGAGAATCTTCCTTATTTTGTTGAGAAATATGTTGAAGATTTAGACAGGAAATGAAAACCTTGAAAACGGTTTCCTATAGAGGAATTCTTGCAAGTAAACCTTTTCAAAGGTTGGAAGTTGGTGATGGTGGAAAACCATTGAAAAAGTTTAGCGAGAAGAAAATACTTATAAATTTTTTCAAGGTTAAATCAAATTGGAGTAAAAAATGAAAATCATTATTTGTGTAGTTTTTTTATTTTTCCCGTTAATTATTTTCTCTCAATCGGAAGAAAATAATGTTCAAAAAATTCTCTTGCCGAAACTTGATCCCGCTTTTGAGAAAGAAATTACCGATTATCTGATTTCTAATTATAAAACTCCCGAGGATTATGTTATCAGTAAATTTAAGAATCACGATATTGTTTTTCTGGGTGAAGAACATTATATCAAACAATATGTTGAATTGATCCATAGATTAATTCCAAAATTGTATGAAAACGGAATTTATAATCTTGGTATTGAATTTGCCAACAGAGAAGATCAGGCATTGATCGATACTGTCATTTATGCTGATGAATATAATGATTCTTTAGCTCAAAAAATTATGTTAAATTGTGGAATTTGGGGATATCGTGAATATGTTGATATTTTAAAATCAGCCTGGAAACTGAATATAAAACTTTCTGATAAACAACGGAAATTCAGAATTATCGGATTAAACATAAAAAGTGATTGGTTTTGGGTAAAAACAAAGGAAGATCGTAAAAATCCTGATATTATGAATAAAGTTTGGAAGAATGAAGATGGTGATTCATTTATGGCTCGAACAATAATTGAGGAAATAATCGATAAAAACGAAAAAGCTTTGATCTATGCAGGTTCATATCATACTTTTACGAAATATCATCAACCTGATTATAATGTTCATAAAAAGAAATTAGTAAGATTCAATGAAAAAAGAATGGGAAATATTATTTTTAGAAAAATCGGAAATAAAACTTTTAACATCTATTTACACGGACATTGGAGAAATGCTAAAGGTTGGAGTGAACAATATGTTTATCCTGTCGATGGAGTTATCGATACTTTAATGAAGAAAATCCCCGAACAATATCGCTATGTAGGTTTTGATGTGATGAATACTACTTTTGGTGAGTTAAAAGCAGAAACTTCTTTTTTCAAATACGGATATGACAATTTCACTTTAAAAGATTTTTGCGATGGTTACATCTATCTCGCTCCACTTTCAGAACTCAAGGATGTTATGTGGATAGAAAATTTTGTGAATGAAAGTAATATTGAAGAAGTTAAGTTGCTTCATCCTGATCCGGTTCTTCGAGATACTTCATACACAGATAAACAAAAAATCGATGGTGTTAATAAAGCAAATTCTAATTCAAAAATTGAATGGATATATCGAATCTTTGAATGAGGTGGAGAGATCAGCAATTCTCGATTCATACTTTCCGGCAGTTGCCGGGTCGCTGCGAGTTAAGTCTTGTAAGATTGAGAAAGACCTTGAAAACGGTTTACAAACAGAGGATTTCTTTCTTATTAACCTTTTCAATGCTTGGAAGTTGGTGATGGTGGAAAACCTTTGAAAAAGTTCAGCAGGAAGAAAATACTTATAAACTTTTTCAAGGTTTATCTGGAGTAAAATATACGCCTGTCCTGTTGAATTCTTTTCTATTCAACCGGGATGATATTTTAAAGAGGGAAACGACTTCGTCGTTTAGCAATAACACAGTTATTGCACTCCATAAAAAATAAAAAAGGAGATAAAATTATGATTATGAAAGACTTAAAACAGTATTCGAAATATTTCACGGAATACACTGAACTGCGCGTTCAGGAAAACCGGAATATTCGAATCACAATGGTAAACGGTGATATTATGAGTAACAGCAGAACTGCTATCGGTGGTGTTTCTGCTCGCGTTTACAAGGAAGGTGCGTGGGGATTTGCATCAAACCCGGAACTCGATGAAGAAGCTATCAAGCAGGTTATCCAGTCTGCAACGAAAAATGCTTTATTCATAGATTCAAGGGAAAAGATGAATAAGCCGGAACTTCCCAATAAGAAAGGAAATTCGGAAAATGATTTTACAACAACTAAACCA
>JAUVLE010000059.1 GCA_030595905.1 Candidatus Cloacimonadota bacterium
CTCCGCGAATGAGCACCTTGGAATCTGTAACAGCAACTTTATTAATCAGTTCAAGAAGGTTTTTTATTTCTTTGCTTTCTCCAATTATTCTGTATTGCTCGCCGATAGTATTTTTAATTCGTTCGTAATCATTGGAAATAGTTTTGAATTCAAATGCGTTCTTTACAATTATTTTTACTTTTGTAAGGCTCAAAGGTTTTTCCAGGAAGTCATAAGCACCCAGTTTAATAGCTTGTACAGCTTCTTTTATGCCGCTGTGCCCGGAGATCATTATCACCGTTGAACGTTTATTTTTATTCTTCATCTCTTTAAGAAGATCAAGTCCGTTTGCTCCATTAAGCCTTACATCCAGAAGAACTAAGACGGGAGAAAGTTCATTGAATAATCTCATACCTTTTTTGCTGTCGAGAGCATATTCACATGAATAGCCTTCATCTTCCAATATATTCTTAAGCATTAAACAGATATTCATTTCATCATCGATGATAAGAACCTGCATATTTGTTCCTTTTTCTCAACCCGACCATGCCAAATCACCAGAAGCAATTAAGTCACCAAAGGTGACTAAAAAGGCAGGTAAACAGGTCATATAACTATTCTACAGAGTTAAGGTTATTTCAAATATACTACCTTTACCCATTTCGCTTTTTACATCTAAAAAAGCACTATTTATGTCAACCAGTTTTTTTACAAGTGCCAGTCCAAGGCCAGTGCCTTTCTTCTTTTTGGTGAAATACGGCTCGAATATCCTGGAAAGATCACCTGATTCAATTCCTTCTCCTTTATCAGAAATCCGTATCTTAATGTCTTCTTTTTCTTTACTGATCTTAATTTTTATTTCTGCATCTTCGGGTGATGCGTCGAATGCATTCTGCACAATGTTTGTAATGATCTGGTAGAAATGGGTTCGATCAAACCTGATAAGGCAGTTTTCATCACTTTCCAAAACTATATTGTATTTGTGGATATAAGGTTTGATAATTTCTTTGATAACAAGCATTGGATCGAATTCAGAGAAATCGGGAGTGATCTTCTTTGCAAAATTAGAAAATGAACGGGCAAGGTTCTTCAGGTTAAATATTTCCTGGTTAATTATTTTTACGGAATCGGGGAATATTTCCTTGAATTTTTCAGGGTTTTCTTCATATTTTTCTTCCAGTCTCTGAATTGAAAGCTGGATGGGAGTGAGGGGATTCTTGATCTCGTGTGCGAGTATGCGAGAAAGTTCTTTCCAGATCATATCTTTTTCTGCCTGGACAAGTTTGTTCTGAATATTTATAAGTTCCCGCGACATACTATTAAAGGATTGTTTGAGTTCTTTTATTTCTTTTATTCCTGTTTCCGGCAGGTAAACAGAAAAATCTCCTTCACGTATCTTGGAAGTGGCAGATTGCAGATCTTTAAGAGGTTTTGTTATCTTATAAAAAACAAAAACAAAAGTAAAGATAGAAATGATCATCAGGAAGAAAAGGAAAACGGCGGAATAAATTTGAGCTTCATTCCGGATCATTTCCGTGGCAGCCAGGCATTCCCTGAATCTGTTCATCAGGTTTTTTGCCTGTAAACTGTCTTCGGAAGTTTCAAAGGTTAAAGTAGATAGTTCCTGATCTAATTTCATATTTTTGAATACTTCGTTCGATTGCTTTTGTTTGCCTACAAAGAAAGAATTCAACACGAACAGGCTGGAGATATATAAAGCAAGAAAGAGAATTATTATACTGGCTCGAAATCCTATTCTAACTTTCATTTTCACCTTTTATACATTGTTGTTTTATCTTTGGTTTCTTAAAATTCCACAACATCATCATATTGTATTCTTTATTAATCGATTCAAGCCGTATCTTTTTAAGAAATGAGGTAAGAGTAACATCGATTTCCGTTAACTTATCTCCTTTGTAGAAATACTCTATTTTGGAAATACCTTCTATTAATTCATGGTATAATTCCGTGCTAAAACTTTTATCCTGCTCTTCCAGTTCGATCGTGAAAAACTGTGACATTGGATCAAAGACAACCGAATGTTTGAATTCATTTGTATGAATAACTGCCGAATTATTTTTGATCTTGATTTTAAAGAAGATATCGATTTTCTGTCCGGACCTGAATATTTCTTCAAAATCATTTTCGAAGGCATCTATCAACTGCGTTTTTATATAGATATTATTTCCAAGGAAATCTACTGAAAGAGCGGTGAATGCTGCATCGTTCCCTTCGTATGTAGATAAAAGAAGTATACTTAAAGTTATCACACCGTTTATTATCTTGCTGGAAATGGCTTGAAACATTATTTCCTCTTAAGCAAAAGCCTCTAACAGACTTCAGCCTGTTAGAGACTTTTTATATGCATTACTTGCTGTCAATAATTAAAATCCGAACCATGGTCCGATGCTTATTGTTAAACCATCCATATTTGCATCCGGTTCG
Source organism: Candidatus Cloacimonadota bacterium (assembly GCA_030595905.1). Classification (GTDB taxonomy): domain Bacteria; phylum Cloacimonadota; class Cloacimonadia; order Cloacimonadales; family TCS61; genus JACNIV01. The sequence continues at coordinate 2,425 of JAUVLE010000059.1, forward strand.
TTTTCAAGCTGTACGGATTCTCCATTGAATTTTGCTGTCCATCCGTCTATGGAATAACTTCCGACATATCCCACTTCAGCTCTCATGTTCAACCAGTCCAGGATACGCCACATCACCATTGCTTTTGGCTGGAAAAGTATATAATCACTTTTTAATTTAATTATACTTTCATAATCGTAGTAATTATCCAATTCCTGACTTGGATCGTTGAAATCAAAATTGCTGATATCACCATTATTATCTCTCTGGGAAATTTCGTAAGAATTATGTCCCCAGCCTATCATAAAACCAAGAGAAGTAACGAATTTCCTGAAAATGGCAAAACGTTTATCCAGTGTAAATCCCCAGTAATTGACATTATACTTGGCTTTTCTGGATACTTTTGCAGTGTCTTCAATCCCGTTTTTATAATGAACCCAGTCATGCTTCGTTGTTTCTGTGTTTTCATATCCACATCCCATTCCACCAATGAACCAGCCTTTTCCAACGTTTCCCTTTCCACCTCCACCGTGGATAAGAAAACCATCTTCGGAAAATGTCTCTTCATCAAAGCCGAGTTTTGCCAGGAAGTCGTTGAATTCTGAAACATCCAGTTTAAACCAGATAGGAAGCCAACCACCACCACCATCACCAACGGAAAGTCTCTTCTTTGTCTTTCCGTCTTTGGTTATCATAATTTCTTTCTTTCCTGCGGGTTTTAAGGTAGAAAGAATTAATTTAGTAAGATATGTTTCTTCATCACGAAATAGTTTGACCTCAACCTCGTCTCCAATGTTCTTACTCTTGATAAGGTTCACAAGATGATCTTCGAATTTTACTTTCTTGCCGTCAAATTCCATAATGATGTCTCCACCAATTATTCCGGCTTTCTGAGCAGGACCGTTTGTAGTTACACCTTTTATCAGAACACCGTAACAATACGGATAATGCATTTCGTATGCATCTTCAAAATCGATATCATCGAGAAAAACACCCATTTTGGGAGTTTCGTGAGATGTCTTGTTAATGTTTATTACAATAGGTTTGATGTTAATTTCTTTAAGGGCTTCATTCATTTCTTCCATAGCTTCATCGAGTTCTTCCTGGATCTCGACATTGATCTCTTTTTCTGCAGATTCTTCCTGTGCATAAAGAGAAATAGATCCCATCAACATTACTGTCAGTATTAATAATAAATACTTTTTCCCCGATAGATCGGGATTAATCATAGATTTTAACATTCTAACCTCCTTTTTCTTCTTTCTGGTGCAACTATCGTGCCAGATGATAGTTCAGACCCTAACTTATATAAAATTAAAAAGTTACCGAATTCTTTAAATTAATATTGAACTCGATAACTTTATAAATTTGATAAAATCCTGATTTATGAATTATCAAAAAGATATTTATTCTGCCTTTTTTATTGCTCCAACAGGGCATCCTTTGAATTTTTTATTGTCACCTTTTTCGCATATACCGCAGGATATGCATTTATTTGAATCTATAACAGCGATACCATTAACCATTTTGATAGCATCTACGGGACAGGGTTTAACACACAATCTGCAACCTATACATTTTTTTTCATCAACAATATAATAATCTTTCTTTTTTGTTTCTTCTTCCCAGAGAGATACTCCGTCGTCGGTGCGTAAATTTATTTCTGAACCATCTAAAATCAAACTGTAAGCAACTATCTCCTCCGAATCGATAATTCCCCTGACAACAATACTCTGCTTTGCCTGAAGCTCGATTTTGTTTTCTGCTAAGAACTCATCCGGTGCCAGGTTCAATTTATAAAAATCCTCTCCTGTGTTCAAAAACCAATCTTCACCTATCTTTTTCAATTTTCCTTTAAAGTCTGTGAACTGCTGCTCAGTTTGAGAAGCAATTTCCAATGTAAAGAATAATATCAATACAATAGCCGATAATACGATCCATCTTTTTTTCATCTGTTACTCCATTTAATGATGATCAGCAATTTTCATTTGCGTTTTTTAGATACCTGCAGATATACGTGGAATCTGCTTCAACTTTAACCTGGAATTTCTTATTCGCTTCTACCGTGAAGGTATCGTATTTTCCATAGGAATGCCATTTTTCACAACCGGGAAATTTTACTTCCAGCTTGCCGCTGATAACCGTCATAAGCTCTTTTGTGGAAGTTCCGAATTCATACTCACCGGCAGCCATCACACCGATAGTGGCATCACAATCATCGTCTTTGAAGGCGATAGATTTTACTTTCCCTTCAAAATACTCATTAACTTCAAACATTAATATTGCTCCTTTTTTTGTCTGTTTTTCACAAAATAATTTATTCTTTTTTTTCTTCTTCGATCTTTATTTCTAATTCCTGAATTTTATTATATGCTTCCATTCTAAATTCAGAAATAGAATATTCTTTAATAAATAACTTCAAGTATTGTAATGCTGTTTCATTTTCCTGATTTTCAAATAGAAAATTACCATATGTCATTCCTAATTTGAATAATGCTTCTCCTCTGTATTTATCCTTATAACTAAGATTATTATAAACCTCTAAATAGGTTTTTATTGCTTCATCGAAATCTCCGATCTTAAATACACCATCTGCATATTTCAATATACTGATAACCTTTTGCTCGGTGATGTCCCGTTCTTCTTCTTCTTCATGAAAGTCATTGAGACCTGTTATGGATTCAGGTATTTCCTGCTCATTAATATCTCTTTTTGCAAGTTTTGATGATGAACATGAGAGAATTAGAAACAGAGATAATATTAAAAAAATCAACTTCATAATATACTCCTCTTCTTCTTTGTTCTTTGTTAAAGAAAGCCTTTTCACTTTAAAATTACCCGCCACTGATAAGATGAATAATTTTCACTTCAGAATTCACAGTAACATTTTTTGTTCCATACTCTTCTTTTTTTATTAATTCACCATTCACTTTGATCACTAACATTTTGAAAGTATATTTCATAATTCTTAGTATTATGTCAATTGTCATGTTCTCTTGCCACTCGATGAGATTGCCGTTAACCGTTATGGTTTTCATACATCCCTCAAAAGCAGTTCCAGTACCAGATTCGCCTGCATATTGGCAACGATGCCAACCCGCGGAGCCATAGGGGAGATGCCGTTCGTAAGATCGCTTTCTTCATCTCCACAGATATAAATGTTATCGAATTTGTGAGTATGAATGATCTCATTCTTTCCATATCCTGCCAGCCCTGATGCAGCAATTATCGGTTTATCCGGAAAATATTGTATCCATGTTTCGATGAGCATCTTTTTCATTCCTGCTTTATCGAAGGCTTCTATCATAATATCAGCTTCACCGAACAGATCAGGGATATTATCTTCCATTATTAATGAATGATATATTTCATATTTTGAAAAAGGATTTATTTTCATAAGATTTTCTTTTAAAGCTTGAACTTTCGGCATTCCGATCTGCTCGATAAAATACTGTTGTCTGTTCAGGTTGGAAGGTTCTATTTTGTCGAAATCGGCGATGATAAGTTTACCAATTCCTGCTCGAGCAAGAGAGACGGCAACATTGGAACCAAGTCCACCAGCACCCGCAATTCCAACTGTTGCTTTACGAATTATTGGCAGGATTTTTGGGTTGTGTTTGGTGAAGAATTGGGATTCAAGGGTATTTCTTATGTAATCATTTTTCATCGTTTTTAAAACGGGTTGATAATTCTTAAAGAATTCTCAATTATTTGATTATGTTGCATATCCTCAGAATAAAGAAATGAACAATTATTCTTCAGAGCTGATGCAATAAATTTTTGTCTTTTTTTTATATTGGAGGAATCCTCCAAATAAGCATAGACAAAAACATTTGTATCAATAAATATTCTATCTTTCATGAAGTTTCTCACGAGATGGAATAATTATCAAATTGACTTTAAAAGGATTGTCTAAAAATTTATACGAAATTTTTTTATTTTTTTTCTCTTTGATTTTGTATCGTTGTTTTAGAAATTGATAAAAATCATAAATTTCTTGTTGAGCATTATTTGGTAAAATCGAAATATCAAGATTTTGTTTTGAATGATGCATATTTCCTCCTACATTAAATCATTCATTTATTTCAACTTCTATTTTCGAATTCATAAAGTTGCAGTCAAGAAAAAAACTTCCAAAGTATTGAAACTTCGGAAGTCTATAATCAATTTTGTTATCCTCTACGTTTTTTTCAGAACCTCAGCAACCGAAGGTAAATCCATTTTCAGTTCTTTCATTTTCTGGATAGTTGGAACTCCATTGTTATCCCAACCTCTTCTTTTATAAACGGCATCACATAGTTTATGATAATCTGCTTCCCGCATTTTGCGCAGGTAGTCACGTTTTTCTACGGAAGTCTTTCCTTTGATATCGTAACTCCATTTCTCTACAAGTTGTTTATCGTAACGTTCCGCACGTGATTCATATTCTTCGATAGTTACGGGACCTGCCGAGCGGTAGGGGATCCGATCGTGTTTACGTGTTCCAAATCCCAACCTATAATTGAAAACTCTCTGGAAGTTATAAACTCTTTCAGATTGCAGGATGAGTTCGTGTTTATCTATTTCTTTACCTGTCATTGCAGAAAAAAAGTTCACATAACCTTCCACATGTCCGGGAACTTTTGCGGGTTCATCTGTTTCGGCATTATCTGCGGGTTCCACATCGTTCCAGGGAAGTTTGCAGAGTCCCATCAAACCGAACCATGTACGGAACATTGGAAAGTAGTGCAATGCTTCTGCTTTGTCTTCGAATGTTGGAATCTGGTTATTTACCATATCCATGAAGATGAGCCATGCTTCATCATGTTGAGCACCTTTAAGAGCGAGACCATAACCGCCCTGCATTGCCAGGGATTCTTTGGTAACATACTCGGAATATTCCAGTCCTTTTGCTTCCATGCCAATATCCTGCATGAACTGGATTTGTTCTTTTGTAAGGTCAAATTTTTCTGCAAATATCTGCTTCATTCTGCGGATTCCCTGTCCGATGATAACACCGAATCCTTCTCCTCGTCCCATCTGGTGAAGTACTTTTAAACCAACTTCTTCATTACCGAAATTAAGTTCCATACCGCCGGTTCGCTCTTTGTTCAGGATGCCGTTCTCATAACATTCCATGGCAAAAGCCATACCGGTTCCAAAAGAGATCGTATCGATACCGTAAGTGTCACAATAGAAATTGGTTTCCAATACAAATTCCGGATTGAATATTCCCATGTTCGCTCCGCATCCTGCAATTGTTTCATATTCCGGTCCGTCGATCAGAACTTTATCATCTTTGTAAGGTCCCGTTTTAAGTTCGTAGCCTTCAACAGCTTTTGCACAGGACATCGAACAACCCAGCCAGCATCCGTCCGGAAGTCCCTGAGTGATATATTTCTGTTTAAATACATCAGAATGAAGTCGACCTGCATCTTTATGCGAACCGAATTTATAATTACAGGTTGGAAACAGATCATAATCATTCATTATTTGAGCCAGATGAGCTGTTCCCACACTTCTCATATCACATTGTTCTTCATCCAAAAGAACCATTTCGTCAGCAATTTTGGAACCGTATTTTATAATGCGTTTAGGATCTACCGGTTGATTCGGATCATCTATCATTTTGATAGCTCCGGTGGGGCAGATGTTGGCACAGGTGCTGCATCCCACGCAGGCATCGTAGTGTTTTTCAAACGGCATTACCACTCTTCTGCTTTCACCTCTGCCGGCAAAACCGATGATATCTTCCCACATGATTTCACTACACGCATTCACACAAAGACCGCAAAGAATGCAGGCGTTTGAAGAATAATCCACCAGCGGATGAATGAAGCGAGGTTTAGTAATTCTATATTCTTTTGCATATTCTTTTATTACGTCAACGTTCGGCCAGCGGGAAAGCATCATTTCCAGCAGCATTCCACGTGTTTTGCGAACTCGTTCTGATTGTGTGTTAACTTCGATGGATTTCCTGATGGGATAGTTACAGGAAGTGACCATACGGATTTTTCGTCCATCATTCACATCGACCACACAAAGACGGCAGGCACCATAGGCTTCCACAGTGGGACGATGGCAGAGAGAAGGAATATCGATATTCAATTCTTTTGCTGCATCCATTATCGTTGTTTCTTCTTTTACCGAGATTTTCTTTCCATCTATTTTTATATCTATCATCATTTCCTCCTATTTCACCGTGATGGCATCGAATTTACAAACTTCGTAACAAACATTACATTTGATGCATTTATTAGTATCGATAAAGTGCTTTTCTTTCACTTTTCCGGAAATGGAATCAACAGGACAATTTCCGGCACAAATGGTGCATCCTGTACAGTTATCGTTCACGCTGTATGTGATAAGCGGTTTACAAACACCGGCAGAACATTTTTTATCTTTTATGTGAGCTTCATATTCGTTATGGAAGTATTCGATAGTACTCAATACTGGATTTGGAGCAGATTTTCCCAGTTCGCATAAAGATGCGATCTTCATAGTTTCACAGATATTTTTCATCAGTTCGATATCATCTTCTTTACCTTTTCCTCTGGTTATTCGGGTAAGAATTTCATCCAAGGCGATAAGACCTTCTCGGCAGGGAGTACATTTCCCGCAGGATTCATCTTTCAGGAAGGAAATGAAATATTTAGCAACATCTACCATGCAGGTTTTATCGTCCATCACGATCATTCCGCCTGAACCCATCATCGAGCCGGCTTTAGAAAGAGTGTCAAAATCTACTGTAAGGTCTAAATGACTTTCCGGCAGACAACCACCCGAAGGACCACCGGTTTGAACTGCTTTGAATTTTCTTCCGTTTGGAATTCCGCCTCCGATATCAAAAATTATTTCGCGCAGGGTAATTCCCATGGGAACTTCGATGAGTCCGGTTCTTTTCAGATTCCCAACCAGAGAAAATACTTTTGTTCCGGAACTACCGCCCCAAGGATTCTCAGTTACATTACCGCTTCCTATTCCAGCAAACCATTTTGCTCCTTTTTCTAAGATAACCGGAATATTCGCGAAAGTTTCCACATTATTCAAGACTGTAGGTTTGTTCTTAAAACCTGATTCAACATTATGGATATATTTTGCTCTTGGTTCTCCAGCTCTTCCCATCATAGAAGTCATCAAGGCAGTTGATTCACCGCAAACAAAAGCTCCGGCGCCACGATGAATGGAAATATCGAAATCGAATTCTGAATTTAAAATGTTTTTACCCAAAAAACCATTTTTGCGAGCTTGTTCAACTGTATTCTCTACTCTTTCCAAAGCAAGCGGATACTCTTTCCTGATATAAATATATCCTTCGTTGGAACCTATTGCATAAGCCCCGATAATCATTCCTTCAATAATCGAGTGAGGATCGCTTTCCATCAGGTTTCTATCCATAAATGCACCAGGATCACCTTCGTCGGCATTACAAACAATTATCGGTTTTTCATCTTTCTTTTTGGCGGCTTTAACTGCACTTTCCCATTTTATACCGGTAGGAAATCCACCGCCACCGCGACCGCGGATGCCACTTTTTATTATTTCTTTGATAATACTTTCGGAATCCATTTTCAAAGTTTTCTTTAACGATTCATAACCACCGCTATTAATGTAATCTTCAATATCAGCAGGATCGATTATTCCACAATTTCTTGATGCGATCTTCAATTGTTTTTCGAAATATGTATTATCGTCCGTTTGTATGTCTCTCGCTTTAACAACCCATTCTTTGATCGGCGTATCTTTTTTTGTGTGATGTTCTATTATTGCTTTTGCCTTTTCTTCATCTACATTCCCGTAAATCCAACTTTTATCATTTTGAAGAACTTCAACCAAAGGTTCATTATAGCACATTCCAATACAACCTGTTTCTCTTATTTCGAAATCTGCATTTATATCATCATCAATTTTTTTTTCAATGATCTGCTTTATTTTTCCAGCTCCTGCGGCAAGACCACAAGATGCTAAACCGATTTTTATAATTTTCATAATTCTACCTCATATATAGCTTCCAGGATACCCTTGATCTTGTCAGTTGTAAAATTACCGTAGATATTTTTGTTGATCATTACTACAGGTGCTAAGCTGCAACAACCCAGACATCTGACTTCTTCCAATGTGAAAAGTCCGTCAGAAGTTGTCTCGCCGGTTTTGATATTCAATTCTCTTTCAAATGCTTCCAGGATTAGCGTTGCACCTTTTACATAACATCCTGTTCCCGTGCATACCAGAATCTCAAATTTACCGCGTGGCTCGAGGCTGAATGATTTATAAAAAATAGCGATATGGTACAATCTTGCCAGTGGAACTTTAGTACGTTTTGTTACCTGTTCCAGAGCATTTCTGGGAGTATGTCTCAATTCGTCCTGGATATCCTGCATCATCTCGATCACATAATCGGGATCGGCATTCCATTTATCTATGATCTTGTCGATATTTTGCATGTTAAACTCCTTTCTCCGGTTGTCTTTCCTGAATCGTCCATTTGGGTCTCATATTGGAAGTTTTCACGATGAGTGCTTTTATTTTTTTATTTCGGAATACAGAACCGATGCCGCCACGACCTGCTTGTTTGATGCGGGTTCCCTGTCTTCTCCAATCCCACCATGAAAAGTTAAGGCAGCCGATGAGAACGTGGTCTGAACCAACACCGGCAGATACGACCGAGATGTTTTGTTTTTCTTCTTCGGAATTTGCATACATTTCGGTAAATTGCTCGGAAACAATGTGAGCATCGACGGCTTCCAGCGGAGCATCTTCGATCGTTACCTTCTTGTTAATAGCATCGATAAAAACTATTACATCTTTATCTGCTTTTCCCTGCAGTTCGATAGCATCCCATCCTGCGAATTTGAGAAGTGGACCGAAGTGACCACCAACATTACTATCAATTATGCTTCCTGTTGTAGGGGAGATGGATACCACCAGCGATTTTCCGGCACCGGGAAAAGAACTGGTGCCACCCAGTGGACCGCTGGAGATCACAATCTCGTTTTCCGGGCTGTCCCATTTTGTGTTTTCATTCACCGCATTCCATAAAAGCCAGAGTCCAAAGCCTTTCCCACCTATAAATAGATCTTTCATTTGCTGTGTAACCGGTTTGCTTTTGATCGAGTTATCCGAAAGATTCACGTAAAGAGTATTATTTGCGTAACCTTTCCGTGTGGGTGATGGAACATAATCCATCTGGGCAAGGACTTTATGGGCTTTTTTCATTTCAAGAACATTCGTCATTAACCTGCCTCCTGTTTTATGAATGGAAAACCATTCATATTCTATTTTTTATTTCTAAAAAAATTTGAATCGAAAATTTAAGTAGAATTTTAAGTGTCAAGGAGTTTTGTTTTTCCACCGATTGAAATCAGTGGTTAGTGTTTTTTCTGTTTCTTTTCTACCGATTGAAATCAGTGATTATGATTTGTATTGTTTTAAATAAAAGTTCTCTATTCATTAAATTTGCTTGACCTTGAAATATCAATTTTCTTCTTTGAAACGAGATAGATCTCGTAGAGGAAGATATGCATGAAATCAATATGAACAAAGTTATTTCAAAGATACTTGTCTTTATTAAAAGGCAACTGAAAAAAGCAGGATTCACCAGGGTTATTGTTGGTCTTTCAGGTGGAATCGATTCTTCTGTAACCGCAGCATTGTGCATAAAAGCACTTGGAAAAGAAAACGTTCTTGGAGTTATGCTGCCATACAGGAAGAGTCATCCCGATAGTTTCGAGCACGCAAAACAGGTAGCAGAACAGCTTGGGATCAAATATGAAGTTGTGGATATTTCGCCGATGGTGGATGCATATTTCGAAAATTATGCAGTAGATGCAGATATTCTGAGAAAGGGAAACCGTATAGCACGCGAGCGTATGTGCATTCTTTACGATCTCTCTGCAAAATATAAAGCACTGGTGGCAGGAACAGGAAACAGATCCGAAATAATGGTGGGATACTGTACACAATATGGCGACAGCGCCTGTGCATTCGAACCTATTGGACATCTTTATAAGACTGAAGTTTTGGAACTTGCGAAAATCCTTAATTTGCCGGATTCTGTTATAAATAAAGAACCTACAGCAGACTTATGGGAAGATCAAACCGATGAAGATGAGATGGGAATCACTTACAAAGAATTGGATGAAATCCTTTATCAAATGCTGGATTTGAAATCAGAAAAAGAGGAAATGATCAAACAAGGCTTTTCTAAACAGGAAATCGAGAAAGTAGAAAAGATGATAAAGAACTCTGAATTCAAACGCAATATGTCACCTGTACCTTGTAAATAGAATGCTGATCGAACGGATGATCGCAGATAAATTTATTATTTAATTTTAATGAAAAAAACATGTCATTCCAACGCAAGTGGGAATCTGCAAATCAATGTAATTGTTGATGGATTCCTTTCGCTTTGATTGGATGGGAATGACTTTTTTGGAGGAAAGTTGAGAAGTTTATTCAAATCAGACAGATGCAGGATCTGCAAAAAACATCGTGGCAACAGGTTCTGCATGCGAAATGGACAGGATATCTGCTGGCACTGCTGCAACGAAAATCGGGTTGACCGGAAATGCCCGTCTGAATGCAGATATTCACTTCAGGAAACAGAAAATTTCCAGATAAATACAAAAGTAGATTCTATACATGAAAATAATGATCTTCTGGAAAAATTAATGGAGAAATGGATATTAGCTTCACAGGAAATATTTAATGGGAAAATCCCTATTGAAATGGCAGAAACCAAAGAAGGGAAAAAGCAGATAATGAATTTCCTGAATCAATTACAGGTTAGTTCTTTTGTTCCCCTATCTTATTTAAAAGAAAGGCTTTCGCTGATCGATCTTAAAGTAGATACTCAAGAAATAAACTATGAAGATATCGCAGAAATTTATTTAAATAAGATCATTGAACAGGATTGGGAAGGAACGATTTCATTTCTTTCCGGCAAAAGCAATGAGTACAGAGATAATTATATTAAGCGGATTTCCTCAAATAAGATTATCAAAAAACTAACCGGTCATGAACTGATTTCTTCCGCATTATCGCAGGATAAAAAGCAGGCTCTGGTCTATTTTGAAGTAAACAATAAATATGATATGACAATTGTTTTTAAGAAAACAGAAGGAAACTGGAAGATCACTGCCAAATTCTTTGGCAAACCGGAGTTATTTAATGGTGAGAATGAAGCAAACCAGCAAGTGGCAATCCTGCTTTCCAAGAATGAACTATCAAAAGCATTTGAACTGCTGGGAAAATATTCTGCGATCTATGTGGATTCTGCAGACCTGCAGTATTACCTGGGACTTTATTATATGTTCTGTAAAAAAGAGGAAAAAGCAGAAATACATCTTTTGAATTCTATCGAGATCGATCCTTTTTTCCTGGAAGCAAAAGGATTGTATGCCACCGTTCTTTTACACAAACAGCAATTGGAGAAGGCGAAATTACTTTATCTGGAAGTTATTCAATCAAATCCAAAAGATATAAAAAGTTTGAATAATCTTGCTTCCATTTACATCGAAGAAGGCGATAAAAACAAAGCCAGATATCTTTTGGAAAGATGTTTAAAGATAGATCCGAACTTTGAATATGCCAGGAAAAACATGGAGAAGATCATCGAGTCTTAAGGAGCAAGGCAACAACGACTCCAGATAAAACAAAATTGGAAATGTACTTACCTTCGTGATGGATAAAAGAACAGTGAGTTACATTAAAGTTGACGAATTATATATTATTTTCAATTTGATTTCGGAGGTAAAATGTTAGATAAAAATGAAATAATCAATTATTTGAAAAAGAATAAAGAAAATTTCAAAAGTAGATTTGATGTTGAACGCATTGGTTTGTTTGGAAGCTATGCAACAAACACCCAGAATGAAAATAGTGATATTGATATAATAGTAAGAATGCCTTCAGAATACCGTAATTATTTTGCCTTAAAGCAATTACTTGAAGATCACTTTCAAAAAAAAATCGACATCGGTTTAGAAAAAAATTTAAGATTGTTAATTCGAGATAAA
>JAUVLE010000207.1 GCA_030595905.1 Candidatus Cloacimonadota bacterium
GGGTCTGTCAATGGGAACCAGGAAACTCAAGATTGTTCTTGATGCCAGGTAGGGTTGAAGTTAGAGATTCTCTTAGTTGAATTAATTTTTGTTCATCGAGCTTACCTGTCCATTCGTCCATAAATATTTTTTTAAATTCGATAGCAATACAGCAGGCAGAATCCGGGAAATTCCGATGTATCCACCTTGAAAAGTTTCCACCTGAAAATTTAACATTAATACGAACATCCAGATTCCTGTCAAAGAAGTCAAATTTCTGAAGATCGTTTTGAACTTTATCAACCAACGGCATCCATTTCCCTGGCATATTATTTGTTCCTAATATTATTTCCGGGTCATTTGTATCACTCTCTGTGTTCTTACCACCTCTTCTATAATTGTATGAATGAATGTCATAAACAAAAAATTTACCAAATTTCTGTTGCATTTCAGATAAATGCAGTTTCAATATCTTATAGAACTTTCTGTATTTTTCAGATGTAACTTTTATAATTTCGTTTGATGGTGGATTTTTCCAGACGTTTAAACCCCAGGCATCTTTCGGTAACTTGTAAACGCTTTTTTCCCGTGACCTGTTTAGATCTACTTCGAACCTGCTTGTATTCACGATGATCCGGTTATTGCATATTTTTGTGAATCTTGCAGTGAACGGATCTTCTTCGTAGAGTTGAGTTTTTTTGGATATTGCAATATTCTCTTTAACTTTATCAGAAAGTTCATGTCCATTGTGAATTGCTGCACAGATAATTGGTTCATCATATTTAAAATCAAATTCTGCTAACATTTTTCTCCTCTAATAAACCTTTCGAATGGTTGTAAAACCTTCGGAACGGTTTGTATTTCCCGCCACGGACCCGTTAAATATCCAGTGACTGCTGGATTTCACAGGTTAAAAGTGTCGGGTTACTATTCCACCATCAACTCTACATCTTCAGAGGGTTCGGAAATAATGATCGCAACGTTCTCAAAATATTTATTTGCAACACGCTGAATATCTTCTTGCGATACCTGTTTGTAAATATCGCTCACCCTATCGATGTAATCATATCCCAGCCCGATCGCTTCATAATATGTGATGTAATACGGCATCGAGTTCTCATTGAGAATTGTGCGAAGCATCTTTTCACGCTCTTCGATTGCGCTGGTTATTTCTTCTATCCTCACTTCTTCGGTTTTCAGTTTCTCCAGTTCATTCTGCATCACTCGAACCAGGTCGTTTTTTTTATCTATGGAAGTTTGACTGGTCAAACGGAATGAACCGTCATTTTCTCCATAACGATAATCCGGAAATGCATAATAGGCAAGGTCGTTATCTCCGCGTACAGCCTGATGTAAACGTCCTCTTGAACCGGACAGGATCATCTCGATCAATTGCATAACAACAAAATCATCATCATTTATCGAAGGCGCTTTACAGCCCAGATCTATATTTACCTGTTCAAATTTATATTCATTCACAAATGTATCATTTAAACCTGATGTAATGGAATAAAATTTTTCGCTGTTAATCCTTTTATTGGGAATGTGAGCCTTGATATCGGTGGCAATATCTTTTGCTTCAAATCCGATTACGATGGTTCCTTCCGTATCGACATCACTTCCACTTGCATAACCATAAACATAATTAACCAGTTTGAGTTCTTCCACCAGTTTGTAGCGGATAGGAGATTTTCTTTTTCCAAAAAGGATGTCCATTGCTGTATTTAAAGCTATTATATCTCCAAAATCTGCGGTTGAAATGATTGTAGTAGAAAAGACCAGAGGCTGCTCGACGTCGAATTCTTCGATGTATTCCAGGCTGCCTGACCTTGGATTCTGAACAGGTAAATAAACCGGATCGAGCTGCTTTCTTGTAAAATCTTTAAAAGTCTCTTCTATCTGCGTAAGCATTTCTTCTGCTGCAAAATCTCCCACAGCTACGAATATCATATTATTGGGTGCGTATCTTGCATTGTAATAATCCTGTAGTTCATCTCTGGTTATAGTCTTATATAGTTCCGTATAACCTATCACCGGATAACGTTTATTGGAATTCGGATAGATAAGTTCGTTATTTCGCTGGTGTATCCTGGAACGTGGTGGGGTAGAGCGCATCACGATCTCTTTGAGGATAACTTCCCGTTCTCTTGCAACTTCAAAGGAATCACAAATGCAAGATTGCATTTGCTGGGATAGGTTCCGCAGAGCCATATCTTTGTAAGGTTTATCTACAGTTATGTAAAATGCGGTAACAGCATGACTGGTGTAGGCATTCACCAACGCACCCATTTCTTTTCCCATCTTTTCATATTCGTCTTCTGTGCGGAAAGTTGTTGTCCCGCTGGAAACGATATGTTCCAGGTAGTGGGAAATTCCCGCACCGAGATATTGTCCTTCATTCACAGAACCGGTTTTCACAAAACAGTAAAACCCGATCGACTCATTAAGATTATTTTCTTTTACAACTATCTCCATCCCGTTGGGAAGGGTTTTCTGCATCAGTTCATTTCCGTTTAATAAAACCACTATCAGAAGCAGCATCGAAATTAGTATTAACTTTTTCATCTTTTTCCCTTATAATTTTTTTTTTCGGTTTCTTTAATTAATTATCTTGAATTTTTGTAAATGGTTTTTTAAATCTTTTTTACATAACGTTACAGGAGAAAGACAGATTCTTCGAGTCGATTTGCAGTAAGTAACTCGACCTGCCGGGTCGAGATAAATGGGACTGTTCAGCATTATATCATAGCCTATCCGTTCACGGATAGGAAAGAAAATACCAAAACGGATTCAGCTACTTTTTCTTATTCAAAAAAAAGTAGCGGTGATCTGAGAGATCGGCTTTGTTCTCCACCCTGAAGGATGAGGTTATTAATTTTCCATATTACCTACCTGCAATGTAAAAATAAGTGAAAGGGAGATACTTTTGATAAAATACCCTGAATAAATTCAGTTCAGTATATTATTAACTGCCAGTTGGATAAAATTAAAAGATTTGATTTCAGATTTATGATCTATGATTGGATATTTGAAAAGATATGCCGCACCTATGGCGCTTATATGTTTTTATCGATCCTACAAATATGTCATTCCTGCGAAATTGGATTTTTCAACAGGTAAAACTTTACAAAACTTCCACCAGAGAACATCTTTAAAAGTAAGTTCAGGAAAGTTATGATTATAAAAAAACCCTGAAAGCGCTAAGCAGGAAGTCGATTTGAAAGAAGCATTTGCAGGGTTTTGTGAAACTTGACACAAGTCCAAAAGATCTTATGTTAAGTTTAATAAGGACGACCTGACATGTCAACGTGGAAAAAAAGACGAAAGATCAAAGAATAAAAAAAAGATGAATCTTAACAGAACCTGGCATTCTTAGTGGCTAAAAAAAATAAAAAAGAAACTTGGTGTCGTTGCCTGCTCGGCGTATCCGACAGTTGCCGGAGAAGACTGGAGCCTCTGTGGCAAAAGAATATTCAGTGAGAATTATTTCAATATAAGAGTTTACTCTAAAAAGGGTATAATTAGAAATATGTTAGAAAATTCATCAAATATATCGAAACCGATCCCAGTTAAATGAAAAACATTAAACGGGACAAGTGAATCGGTTAAGAGTTGCTATCTTCTTATTAACCACCAACTTAAGTTGGTGGTTAATGAAACAAAAAAAGGCATTAACCGTTTTACTCGTCTGGGCGCCGTAGCCTGAAAGGTTTCTCATTTTATTGAATTTGACTTTTTAGAGTGGACTCATATAATAATTATTATAATAATATATTAAAAATGATTTGACATTATCAACTCAAAAAATATTTTTTGTTGTTGGTTTTTAAAATGAAAAAATAAAAATTGGAGGAAGTATGAAAAAGTTGGTTTTATTTATCAGTTTTTTGTTTTTAGTGAGTTTGGGATTTGGTGATGTAACAGAGGATTTTGATGGCTGGTCTGATTCATCTTATGGAGATATTTCAACATATGATCATACTGGGGTTGGTCAATGGGAAACATATAATACAATTTGTGGTCCATTGAATGCACGAAGTGGCAATTGTGTTCGATTTAATGATGATAGTGGTGAGAATGAGTATTTGCTTTTCAGTGGATTAGATGGTAACGGAAAAGATGGCGGTGTTGGTACAATTTCATTTTGGTATAGACATTGGGATGGTGATGCAAGCAATGTTCAATTTCAAGTTCAATACAAAATTGGCGCGGGTAGTTGGATCGATGTTGGTTCAACTGTTACAGTACCAAATAATACAACTTATTATGAGTATTCTGAAAATGCTAACGTAACTGATGACAATGTATTTGTGCAGGTTATTTCAATTGATGATGCTGAAAGACTTTGCATAGATGATTTTTCTATTACTGACTATTCCGGTGGCGGCTCAGTTTCACCTGTGGTCACTCCCACAGCCCAGGGAAATACAACTTCAACTTCTGTAATCACAATTAATGCAGAGATAACTGATGGTGATGGTGATCTAACCACAACAACCGGCAGTGCGCCAAGCTGCTGGTATCGTATTGATGGCGGTTCATGGAATAGACTTGAAGATACAACACCTGTTGGTGATACTTTCTCATGGGATATTCCAGGGCAATCTGCTCATACTCTAATAGAATATTACATCGCAGCACAAGATGATGAAGATAGTGTAACTACAAGTCCTTCAGGTGGAAGCGGAACTACACCTCCGGGAAGTACGGCACCGGCAAGTTTTCATTCATATAATATTTTAAAATCTTCACCAACGATCTACGATGTTCAGAATTACCGGGATGGTTCCGATAATTCTTATTACAATGGAGAAACTGTTTCATTAACCGGTATTGTAACTGGAATT
>JAUVLE010000216.1 GCA_030595905.1 Candidatus Cloacimonadota bacterium
TGGAAGCCGATAAACTTGCATTGCAAAACCTTGCTTCGCAGATTATCGTAGAAGTGAAAAGCAGTTTTACCAGCATTGCCAAAGAAGATAACTTTAATGTAGATGAATATTGTGAAAGCGTGGTGAAAACATTTTCTGATATTCAACTCAGCAATGCTAACAAATTTACTGATCCAGCTTCTACAAATGACAATAAAATTGTTTATCGTTACATCACACCCGAAGATAAAAATAGGATCTTTGCAGAGCGGAAAACACAAATTTTATCTTTAGTTTTAGAGGGTGAAATTGCAGAATCAGAAGATAATGCAGTCGATGCGATCAGAAATTATTATTGGGCATTAATGCTGTTAAAAACACATCCCGAGCATAAAATCATTACCTATTATTTCAATAACAAAGAACGTGTTTTGAATACTGCTCTTGTGAATCAAATTGAGAAAATTCTTTCCGATATTAAAATTGAGATTACTTCAAAAACCAACTCAAAAAATTCCAATTGTTTTGATATTGTTTTAGAAGCCTCTTATAAAGGGATTCCAGCAGACGGTTTATTAGTTAAATATAACGATGGTTACGGTTGGAGTGATTTTGAACGTTGGACAAATGGTAAGGGATTTATTAATATAAAAAAATCTATGGCAGAAACGATGAATTTTGTAAAACTTAAAATTGATTGCAGCTTTGCTAATCACGGTTTTAGTGGTGAAATACAACAAACTCTCGGTGCAATGAAACCGCACGAATTTAGTAATTCCAATAAGAAATGTGAATTTATTAGCAGCGATGCAACGGAAATTTCTTCAGTAAAATCTATAATTTCTTATGAGACAGAAATTCCAATAGATAAAATTGAAATATTAGATAATATAATTTCTGCAATTTCAGGTAAGGATTTAGCCAGATCACGCAAATATTTCTCGGCAAAAGGTTTCAGAGATTTCAACGCTCTTATTGGTTATGGAAATGCAGAAATTCTTCCTGAAAAAATTAAATTGAAAATTCTTAAAATTGGTAAATTGAGCGTCGTGCGAAGCATTCCCTTAAAATTCGATTTCCGATCTTCCAATGAAAATTTTACCGAAAAAGTAAACTTTGTGTTTGATGAAAACAATAAAATTGATGGAATTACATTTTCGCTATCTGATACTGCAATAAAAGATATTATGAGTAAAGATTACGGTACAGACGAAGAAAAAGCTTTGATCATAAATTTTGTTGAGCAATACAAAACCGCATATTGCTTAAAGGATATTGATTTTATTAATGATGTTTTTTGTGATGATGCTCTGATAATTGTTGGAAGAGTTGTAAAACGAAAACCTGATGATTATGCCGATAAACTTTTTCAACAGCTCGGAAATGATCTGATAGAGTATGTAACTTTGAAAAAAGGTGAGTACATCGACAGGTTACAGAAACAATTTTCTAAGAAAGAATTTATCAACATTCGATTTTCTGATAATCAAATTGAACGAGTTATGAGCAAAGATAAAAAAGTTTTTGGTATGCAGATCGGGCAATATTATTACTCTTCCGATTATCGTGATAAAGGTTATCTATTCTTAATGTTCGATCTTGAAAATTCTGAAGAACCCAAAATTATGGTTCGTTCGTGGCAGCCGGAAAAAGCAGAAGATGGTTCAATTATCGGAGTCTCTAATTTTCAGTTTGAATAATTGATAATCTATAAAAATATAGGTTGTATTAGTTGGATTTGTGCTTAATGCTGGCGTGACACTAAAAGATACTCGCAACCGTATCGAAGCGGAACGTAGTTTAATCCGGCAGCTGCCGGATATACGTGGACTCGCAAATCGGCAACCGATGACTTTGATTTGCTCGTCTCTTATCATCTTACTAATTGCATCAGGATTTTGAGCAGAATCAAATCCAATGCTCATGGTGAGCTGACTTGTCACGCCGGAATTACGCAATATAGGAGGAGTTATTATGGATTTTAAAGATAATATAGTTTATGCAATAAGAACAATAAAAATCTATGAATATCTTGAGAGTGAGCCCAATTATCAGTATACGATTATTACTGGAACGTTATTAAACATTTTTTCAGCTATAATTCCAGATGGAACGTTATTATTACACTCAAGTTTATTAATAAATTACAATTTCCCAAAATTTGAATTAAACAGTTTTGATAATTTAAATAAGTACTTTACAAATCTAAGAAATAGTTTAGCCCATAAAACTAAAGGAAATTTTGAAATTCATTCTGGAGAAATAAATAGAGATATATCTTTTATTACCTTTGATTCAAGAAATGGCACTAAGATTGTTTTAAACCTTAAAGAATTAAAAATCATACTTAATAATATAAAATTAGTAATGTATGAACAATTTAAAGAAGATTTTCAAAATGAATTCTCGCTTAAAATAAAAGGATAAATAAATGGCACAACTATTTCCTGATTTTGATACAATTTTAAAACTTCATCAGAAACCGACTGATGGAGAATTAAAACTTATAAATTTTGTATCTTTAAATACGGGCAACAATTTTTACGATAAGTTCTTTAAAAAGAATATGGTATAACCCATCCATTACGCAAGTTTAGTTTGAAAAGTTAGTAAAATAGGAGGAAAAATGAGAAATTTTTTTTTATTGATCGTTGTGCTTTTTGCAACATTGTTTCTTTTTGCTGATCCACCACCGACTTTTGATCTTCGAGACGTGAATGGAGAAAATTTTGTAACGTCGGTAAAAAGTCAATCCGGCGGAACATGCTGGTGTCATGGGGCAATGGCAGCAATAGAGGGAAACCTGATGATAACCGGAGCGTGGACGGCAGCCGGTGAGGCGGGGGAACCTGCCCTTGCCGAATATCATCTTGATTGGTGGAATGGATTCAACGAACACAATAACGATGATACAGATCCACCAACCGGCGGAGGATTGGTCGTTCACAATGGTGGAGATTACCGGGTTACTTCTGCTTATCTTACGAGAATAGAAGGAGCAGTACGAGATATTGACGGACAATCTTACAATACAGCACCGGCTCGACATGATTCAAGTTACCATTATTTTTATGTTCCCGATATCGAATGGTTTGTAGCAGGATCAGATCTGAGCAACATCGATACGATAAAAAATAAGATAATGCAGGAAGGTGTTCTGGGAACCTGTATGTGTTATAGTGGTTCTTTTATTTCAGGTTATATTCATTATCAACCGCCAACAAGCACATTAGACCCAAATCATGCTGTTGCTATCGTAGGTTGGGATGATGCTAAAGTAACCGAGGCTCCCTTAAATGGGGCATGGTTGGTTAAGAACAGTTGGGGATCCGGTTGGGGTTTTGGTGGTTATTTCTGGATTTCTTATTATGATAAACATTGCTGTCAGCATCCCGAGATGGGAGCTATTTCCTTCCAGGATGTAGAGCCGTTGACCTATGAAAATGTTTACTATCACGATTATCATGGCTGGCGTGATACAATGACGGGATGTACAAAAGTTTTCAATGCCTTTACTGCCGAAGATAACGAAATACTCGAAGCTGTGAGCTTTTTCACTTCTGAAGATAGCGTTAATTATGTGGTTAAAATATATGATAATTTTGAAAGCGGAATTTTGGTTAGCGAGCTTTCTTCAGAATCAGGTTATATAGAATATACCGGATTTCATACAATAGATTTGACTACAAAAGTTGCCTTAACTCAGGGAAATGATTTTTATGTTTATCTTTATCTTTCCAATGAAGAATATCCTTATGACAGAACTTCCGATGTTCCTGTTTTATTGGGAGCACAATACAGAACTATTGTAGAATCTTCTGCAAATCCTGCAGAAAGTTATTATTACTCCGGTTCAGGATGGCATGATTTTTATGATTATAACGACCCTTCCGGTTTTCAGAATACAGGAAATTTCTGTGTTAAAGCTCTATCGGTAAATGGAATAAACCCACCCCAAAATGTAACGATCCAAATTATCGGTACATATGTTCATCTAAGTTGGGACGCAGTAACGGGAGCAACTTCCTATAAGGTTTATTCTTCTGATGATCCATACACCGGTTTTGTAGAAGATACAACAGGAACATTTAATGGAACAACCTGGAGTACATCAGTAATAAATGAAAAGAAGTTTTATTATGTTACGGTAGTAAAATAATCAAGAACTACCCACCTAACCCTGAAAGGGTTTCATAAAATAGCCGCCGGTGAAACCGGCGGTAAAGAAGGAAAAAACCACCCAACCCTGAAGGGGTTGAATATGAAAGCTCCATAGGTGCGGCATCTCAGGGTTCTCAATTCCCAGCCCTGAAGAGCTGGGCTATTTTTTTGTTAACATCTATTTGATTTCCCTTTACCCTGAAAGGGTTTTATAGAATAGCCGTCGGTGAAACCGGTAGTGAATCTTCATATGAAAGAATGAGATCCTTCCAAAGAACAACGAGCAAGAAACGTCAGGAAAACAACTACTATCTTTCTTTTTCTTTGTGACTAAACATGTCGAACCACAAAAAAAAGTTTGACACAAATAAAACAAAAATACTTTCTCGTTCTGTTAATTAATTTTTTTAGCAAAATTCATTTCATCGGGAAGATTTCGTAGGGAAAGATCATCGAATTGTCCAAAGCTTCTTTTGTGTTGTCGTTCCCACGAAAGTGGGAATCTAAAGAGGTTATTTATAGATTCCCGTGTTCACGGGAATGACAGATGAGACTTATAACAAATTTAT
>JAUVLE010000177.1 GCA_030595905.1 Candidatus Cloacimonadota bacterium
GAACACATCGACTGCTGCATTTTCTGCAGACTGCTTTTTATTTTCTGCATTTTGGAACTTGCTTTCTGCTGACTTTTTTGAGCTTGCTCCATTTGATTATTCTGAAGACTTTCTGCACTTTCCTGCAGATCGGTTTCCAGGCTGTCCTGCTCCATCTGTTCATCTAATTTTTCCATCTCGCTCAGAAGTTCACTGTCTTTATTTTCATCCATCAACTCTTGTGCATCTTTAAGTTGATCTTTCAAACTTTCCAGTTTCTCGGAAATAGTCTGTTGCTGCTTTGCCAGGTCGGAAGTATCTCCTTCTTTATCAGTTCTTTCATCTGTTTTCTCATTCAGTTTAGATTGCATTTCTTCCATTTCTTCGGCAATTTCCAGTGCTTTCTGAATGGCTTGTTCTTTTTTAATATCTTCCAGGAGTTTAATTGTCTGTTCCAGTTTCTCGGCAAAATCTTCCATCGAAAATTTTAAATTTTCCATTGCATTTCTTATTTTTTCCGGATCGAGATTTTCCAAATTCTTACGCATTTTCTCCATAGCTTCCTGTAATTGTTCATTGGAAATTTCTTCCATAAGTTCCTGAATCCTTTCCATCTTTTCCAGAGTTTCCTGCGAAAGGGCTTTATTATCTTCGAGTTTTTCCAACAGACTCTGAAAATCTTCTGCAATGTTCTCTACTTCTTCATTCAATTTTTCCTGTTTTTGCAGGAATTTCTCCATCTCCTTTTTATCTTCCCAGTTTATCTCATCTTTCTTCAGCATTTCTCTGCGTTTTTCTTCAAATTCTTCCTGCAGTTCTTTCGATCTTTCCAGGGCATTTTGCAGTAAATCCGATTTTTCTTTTTCTTCCTTTTCGATTTCCCTGTATATCTCTTCGATAGATGGGAACCTGGCAATATACTTTCTGGAACGTGCTTTCTGTTTTTTCGGAGAATTATCGGAAATTTCTACCCAATATGTAACTTTATCTCCGGGTATCAGAAATAACTGCGATAGATCGAAAGTATGATCGAAATTGAATGAAATGCCGGAAAACGTCTTTTGTATTTCCATTACATTTTCATCTTCCAGGTTCACGTTATAATAAAGAATCAGGTCGGAAAGTCCATAATCATCTGAAGCAAATATCTTGAGCGGCAGCAGCATATTCTGGGTGATGAGCGTATCTTTGCCTGGTGAAGTTATCTTTATTTCAGGGATTCTATCTGGGATAGCGGTTATTGATTTTGTTATTTTCTTCGATCTGTTTCCCAACAAGTCCAGAAGACTGAAATGATATCTGCCATTTTTCTCTACTTTGAAATTAGTTTTGAATGAATTCTTGCCGATGCGTTCCATCTCTTTTAACTTACCATCAGAAAAAAAGATATGTGCTTCTTCTATTGGATTATTTGCTTCGATATTCAAACGTACCGTCGAACCCTTTAATGCCTTAATATTGCCGCTGCTTTCAAATTCGGTTTCCGGTCTCTGACCTGTATATCTGGGAAAATCATAGCGGAGAATGATATTCTTTACTATAGGCAATTCAAAGACTTTTATGCGAAAAGTATCCGAAACAGCAAAAGGAGTACGAACGAAATAGGAAAATGAAAAATCGAGATTGTTGAAAACTTTCCTGTGATCATGCAGAATTTCTTCGCGCCAGTTATCTTCTATCTTGTAGAAAAACTTGTGCTGCACCTCCGGTTCCGGATTCGATACTTCGATAATAACCTTACTGTTCCTGATGATGGAAAGGTCTCCCGGAACAACTTCCACGAACGGTTTATGCTTAACCGGCGGCAGCTTCCGTAAAGAAAAGAAATTAAAAGTTTCATTGAATTTATCGGTATTTAAGGCAAATATCAAAAGTGAGCCTGCTATTATCAAAACAGTAGAAAACAAAAGTGGTTTCAGGTTTTTTATTTTGGCTTTGGTAATTTGATCTTCTGTTTTCTTATCTGCTTTTTCAAAGATACGTTCCAGGATATTTTCATCAGCACGCTCATTCAGAAGTTCCAGCGCATTCTGGTATGTATCACTTTTATCCCGGTTGAATTCATCTAAGTATTTTGCAGACCTAAATATATTTAGAAACACTCGATTTGCCTGCAAAACCAGGTAGATGATTGCAAGCGCAAGAAATATCTTTAATGAAATTGCGAACAGGAACAGTTCGCCTTTGTGGTTCGCAGTTATATTATAAATCAGGAAGAACATGTCGAAAACAAGGATTGTAAGTAATATGGCGATGAGCAGGAACTTTATCGTGATCACAGTGTTCCACATCAATTGCTGCTGCTTTATCTTTCTCTCGAACAGGCGCATTTTATTCCTCTAAATTATTTAGCTCGTTCCTGATTATTATTTCTTTCAACCATTCGCAAAGCAAAAGTTTTGTGTTACTTCTTATACCTCGGTTCCCATTTCAGTTCAGGTTTCTCGTAGGTCAAGTTCCACATATATTTCTCAATTTTTTCGAGCAGGCTATTATCGATTTCTTTTTTTATAGGATAGATTTTCGCATTCAAGACTCTATCTAGAAAAGTTATCGTGGATATGATCGTATTCTCAAAACCTTTTTTAGAAACATATTTAGGAACATCATCCGGTGTATGAATAAAGAAGTTGGCTTTCCCACCTCGACGGGAAATACTAAGCGATGGGATTTCATAGATAGAGAACGGCATCCCGTCGCTGCTATAAATATTCAGGTTTGTTCTGAATGCAATTCCTATCTCTTTTGTAATTCCGTCAAAATATCCCAGAAGCTCCTTCGTGCCCAGAACAGCAGCCGTATCAAATCCGATAATATCGCCGGAAACATCCACGTTCACTACCAGTCCTGCTCGCTTTTGCAGTTCTTTTGCATGTTTCTTCACATACGCCTGGCTTCCCAGAAGTCCAAGTTCTTCACCGGAAAAGAAAATTATCCTCAGGTCACGTTCCGGTTTGCATTTGGAAAAATACTCGGCAACTTTGAGCAGCGTAACCGTTCCCCCGCCATTATCGGACGAACCGGCACAATGGGCAACACTGTCGTAATGAGCGGTTGTAAGAGTCAGGTTTTCATCGAATCCTTTTCCTTTAATATCCACGATGATGTTGTTGGCAGTTTTGGGAGCAACTTTCTGCCTGATCTCGATCTTTGCTTTCTTACCGGAAAATAGTGAAAGTTTCTCACCTGTTTCATGTTTGATCGTAACGGAAGGAACATATCCATCCTTGTATGACTTCTGCCTATGAGACGAACTCGATGCTTTCCTGCCCGGTGTTCCAATACCGATATAAGCTGCAACTTCTCCTTCTTTAAGAGTCAGGGCAAGTTTCCTGGAAAATCCGTATGACATTACGATCTTTCCTTTGAAAGCACCTTTGTTACAGGAAATCACTTCGCTATTATCCAGGTAGACAAATTCACCTTCGATCGTTATGTCTTTGTTCAATCCGTATGGATGAGCTTCATATTCCTTTCCATCGATGACGATCCCGGCAGTTCCCGGCTCAAAGGTAACAAGTTCGAATGGTTCGAGTTTATACTTCAGTCCAAGCTTTTCGATATAGCCGGTGAGGATTTTTACAGCCTTTTCTTCTCCACCTGTTCCCGCCAGTCTTTCAAAACCGATCTCTTTGATCACTTTGTATGGATCCAACATTTTTCCTCCAGTTTTTCTATCATTCTTAGATACTCTATTTGCAACTGCGAACGAAGAATCTCAAATTTAATCTCGCTCAACATTCATTTCGTTTAATCACAGTCGCAAAGCAGGACCCAGTGAAATATTATTAATTCAATGGGTTAAGCTTTGAATTACTGCAAAACAAAAATAAGGGTTCTTTTCTGCAAGGTTTTTATAAAATACATTTGACAAATAAATCTTCTTTATATTTTTTTAAACCATCTTTTGTTTATTTAAGTTTATTTAAAGGATATGTGTTATGAAGCGACTATATAAACATGTTAAACAGATGAAAAAGGTAGAATGAAGTGCTAAAAAAAATAAATATTGCAACTGATTTCGATATAAATGAACAAGCTGTATTATATCATGGAAGCTGTATCGATTTGTTAAAGAAAATACCCGACAAATCAATTCAGCTAATCGTGACATCCCCACCCTATAATATCGGTAAAGAATATGAAAAAAAAACAAAATTAAGCAATTACATTGAGCAACAAGCACAGGTCATTAAAGAATGTGAACGTGTGCTTACTGAGTCAGGAAGCATTTGCTGGCAGGTTGGTAATTTTGTAGATAATGGTTCTATTGTTCCTCTTGATACCGTATTGTATCCTATATTTTCTAAATTAAAACTAGTTATGCGAAATAGAATTATTTGGCATTTTGAACATGGTTTGCACTGTTCCAGACGGTTTTCAGGACGTTATGAGACTATTGTTTGGTTTACACGAGAAACTAAGAAGTATGTTTTTAATTTAGACCCTGTGAGGGTGCCTCAAAAATATCCCGGAAAAAAATATTTTAAAGGACCTAAAGCAGGGCAATATTCTTGTAACCCACTTGGAAAAAACCCTGGAGATTTATGGATTGTACCTAATGTAAAAAGTAATCATGTGGAAAAAACTGAACATCCATGTCAATACCCGGTGGAATTAATTGAGCGCCTTGTCTTATCAATGACTAATGAAGGAGACTGGGTTTTTGATCCATTTCTGGGAACTGGAACTTCAATTATTGCAGCTATTCTACATAATAGACGTGGTGCTGGAGCAGAAACTGAAAAAAAATATATCAAATTGGCAAACAATCGTATTTTAAAAGCTATTGATGGAACACTTAATACAAGACCAATGAATAAGCCGGTATATGATCCCAAAAAGAATGGGAATAAACTGATTACACCACCTTGGAAATATGCTGAAGAAAATGAAGCCGCTCAATTGACGGTATTTGAAAAAAAAGGAGAATATTGTGAAAATAGTTGAAACATATTCACATTTGAACGGACTTGAATATTTGCTTGTTCATAAACCGAAATTGTGGCAGGAAATTAAATCTGTTATCGGGCAGGTCAACGGTAAAGCATGCAAGACAAAGGTATCAAAAGAAAAAACTATGAAAGGGCGTTTGTTGTACAGCCCTATAGAAATGAATAAATCATTTAAAACTCTTTTAGAATCAGAAAAATGGGAAGAAAGTCGTGTGAGTTATTGGGTAACAAAAGATGAAAAGCTAATCCGAAAAACACTTACAATGCCACCAGAAAAGCAAAAAGAAGAAATTAAACAAAATGGTTTTATCCCAATATTCAGTTACAACCAAACTGATTTTGTAAAAGACAGAGTGGCTATCGAAGTTCAATTTGGCAAATATTCATTTGTTGCTTATGACTTGTTTGTAAAGCATTTAGCCTTTTATGTTGGCGATTATATTGATGTTGGTATCGAAATACTACCGATGAAATCATTACAATCGCAAATGAGTTCAGGCCCCTCATATTATGAAGGAGAATTGTACAATGTTATTCGCCAGGGAAGAGGAGTACCTTCTGTACCTCTTATAATACTTGGTATTGAAGAATGATACTGAGCCAGCCTAACTAATCATTCCACCTTATATTTTTCCTCCAGTTTTTTCTGAGATATTCTACTTTCAAGTTTAACTGCAATCGTAGTATCAGATCACTGATCTGACTATCAAAATATTCAGACTGTTCAATGAGCTTTTCGTTTAATCACAGTCACAAAGCAGACCTTGTAAAATACTATTGATTTCACGGGTTAAAAGCTTTATGTTACTTCAGAACCCTGCACGATATTATTTTTGTAAATATACTTCCTGAGTTCGTTTATCCATTTGGTTTTATTGCCTGCATAATTTCCCAGAGCTACCTGCGATCTGCGAATATTGGAAGTGAACAGCCGTGATATAGCGATGTCTCCCCTTAAATACGGAAGCAGTTTCGCCAGCGTTTCGATATATTCCGGAATTTCATAAATAGATGCTTCGCCACTATGCACCATCTCTGCCAATTTCGTATTTTTGTAAACCACCAGGTTATGAAATTTAACCTGCTTTATATAATGATTTGAACTTATATATTTTATCTTCATCATCATATCTTCAAAAGTTTCCCCGGGAATTCCCATGATCAGGTGAACTCCTACTTCCAGTCCTGCTTTCCCGCAAACTTCAATTGCTCTTTCTGTATCATCGAACGTATGAGCGCGAT
>JAUVLE010000061.1 GCA_030595905.1 Candidatus Cloacimonadota bacterium
CCTCTGGATCAAAATATAGTCGGTAAATTAGTAAATCATGCACATCAGGGTGAGGCACCGATTTTGCTCGAAGCTATTAAACTGGCAGTAGGGTTATGTGACAATTGTGAATCGATAGTATTAGGGTTAGCAAGCTCCGAAAATCAGGAACTCAAGGATATGGCAGAGAGTATTATTATCGGGATGTGCCAGGGTGCAGCAGAAGAACAAGCTCGGCAGATAATTGAAAAATTGGTTGAAGGTAGTATATATGAACGAGTCATTGCAATAAATATTGCTGTGGAAGTTCCTGAAATAGCTGATTTGGCTCTACTTAAAGAAATCCCTAAAAAAGAGGGAACTGAAGTCGTAAGTCAGGCTTTATCTCGTGCTATTTATCTGATTTGGCGAAATGATTCCTCTCGAGCTGCTAAAATAATGGAAAAATTACGTGAGCAAATTTCCTACAGCAATTTTATGAAAAATGGCTTCAATCTGTTTTCTGTATTATTGGAAGTTACTTTCAAGACTTTAGGTGTTCTGCATCATAAAGAGGAAATTGTAAAAACTCTTGGAGATTATTGGATAAAACTGATAACTCAAAATTTAAGATTAGCAAAAAAAGGATTTCTAAACGGGTTATTGAGTAAATCCGTTAAGTTGACGTTAGTTAATTCTATTTCTCTATTTGGAAATACCCTTTTTAAAAAACATGGTGTATCTTTTGGCAAAGGAGATAAAGCCTTTACAGAATTAGAAAAAAAGGCAATTTTAACATTACTCGATGCTTGGGAACCCGGTTCTTCTGCAATTAATGAAGTTACTGATATTATGCTGAAGTTCGGTCCTGATGCTCTTGCGGAAGATCAGCGTGAACGGATATGTTCCACTATTGCTGTTTTTTTTGCTATCCCTGCCTGTGTAGCTGCAATGAATCATGACCCACAATCAACAATTGCTATTTATAATGAGACCTTAACTAAATCTATGGATTTATATGATAAGGGCAGAACAACACGCTTCTTTACATATAGTGGAGTGAATTTTGCCTTACAACTTAATTATACAAAAATGGGTAATTCCCAGTCAGGAGAACATCTTCTCAAGCCAGTATATGATAAATTACATAGGTGGTATTTGAATTTATTAGAAGAAGATCCTGAAATTTTTGTTCGGGCTGAGATTATTAAAGGTACACCTAACAGTAGTTTTGGTATATTTAGTCAGGCAGTTGCAAGAATGGGACAGGATTTGATCGAAGACCTGGTTCTACCGATGTTAACCAAAGCCGAAACGGGGTATCCCAGTTTATTAAAATCATATCTGCGTACATCTCTTTTCAGCCTGGATACTTTTTCACAGCGGGTTTCTTCGCATATATCAATCCTGAAAACCTATGATTATCTGCTTTCCATAAAAGACCTGGCCGCGAGAATAGGAATGGAAGAAAATGAAATGAAGCAGCTTTTTGTAGAAGCTTATGCAGTTATTTCTGTAGGATATCCGACTGATGTTGAGTTATTTGTTGTTGGTAATAAAAATATTCCAGCCGGATTCATGGAACTGGTAAGACAGGCCAGAAACAAGCCATCCGGGCTTTTTGACCAGAAAGGAAAACAAACTTTAGAGCAATATATCAACAGTACTTTACAAGCCTGGACAATCAGTGATGGCGGGAATTCGATGTTAGCGAACTTTCCTGTTCTTAGAGGGATTATCGATAAATATTTCAGGGACGCAGTTGCTTGTGGTGATTTGGCTGAGGTTTTGACGCAAGCGGTGAGAGGTCTATTCGACTTTTTGCTGGAACATGGACAGAAAGTTAGTTTAGGAGAATAAATGGCGGGAATTATAACCCACCTTATAACTGGCACCAGCTTCCTGGAAAAGCAGAAGCTGATATCAGCAAAAAACAGTGGCTATTTTATGCTGGGGAGTTGTTTTCCAGATGCTACTTATTGGCCGGGTGAAGATTCATTATTAAGTGATTTATCACACTACATTCTGGCAGCAAAAATTCCACAACTTCTCTATCAAAGTACATCTAATGAAAGTTGGAAAGTATTTGCTCTGGGATGGCTGTTTCATCTCCAAACAGATATAAGCTTACACCCGTTAGTAAATAAAT
Organism: Candidatus Cloacimonadota bacterium; assembly: GCA_030595905.1. Taxonomy (GTDB): domain Bacteria; phylum Cloacimonadota; class Cloacimonadia; order Cloacimonadales; family TCS61; genus JACNIV01. The sequence goes on from JAUVLE010000061.1 coordinate 2,108, forward strand.
TCGCTGCTAAGTATTATTATGGTAAAAGTTATAAAGATCAAATTTATACCTATGAAGATAATCAGTATATCCATGCTTTGATCGAAAATGGATTAGACCGCCGACTACTGCGGATAAACAACATCGGAAAACTAAATATGAAACTTCCAGATAAATTAAAAAGGAATCCAATATCTGAAATAATCGAAAAAATCTATCTTGTTAAATTTTCCCAAAAAGATATTGATAGATTGTTAAAAAAATTGCCTGGAAGGTTGAAATTGTTCTATAAAATTTCAAGCAATTATGAAAAAAAAAGATTTTATAAATTTATTATAAATAGAATAGTAGCGATAGTAATAAGATTTACTGATGAGTCCATACGATTATTATTACAGGATTTCGTTAAACCTTATAAGGTTAAGGATGAGTGTTTTCAAGAATATCAGGAAGCAATTGAAATTCTGATCGAAAAATCCATCCAACAGAATGAGCCACAGTGGTTTGAGCAGGATTACAACTTTGATACTGGCAGGATTTCCGAAAAAGGTGAATATGATTTAGTAGATAATTTATTTTATAAATTGGAACGATCGGGGAATGATAAATCAGATTTTTGGGTGGAGTTCGGGAAAAAGTTTTTAAGGGGAGAGTAGATGCGAAGATTTTTTTTAACATTATTTATATTAACTTTTGTATTTCTTTATGGCGATATTGATAAAGACATTCGTCATGCTGATACTTATTACTGGCTTGGGATTGGTGAACATGGTGATATGGCGGCATTTGCCAAAGCTCTGGATTATCTTGAAAAAGCGGAAATAGATCTAAAAAATGTAGAATTACCTGAACCCGAAAAAGAATATATCAAACAGCAGATTTCGACTTTGCGAAGTGATGTCCTATATCAGCAGGACATGGCTCATGATACTTTTTTGGGAGTGTTTCCTTTAAACAGAATAATTGGAAATACAATTTTTAGTGATGCTGGAGCTTTTGGCACATTTGAGCTTATTGATGATCCTGATATAATAGTTGTTTGCAATGGAGTCGAAAAGTTAGTTGAAACCCTTAATCGAAGCCTTAAATACTCTCCTCAATATGGTGTGGTTATCAACAGTAATCCACCCAATCAAGCACTTGAAAATGAGGTAAGATATATCTTTAATCTCGATGACAGGTTCTTTGTTCATACATATCAGGAAATAGCATCATCACTGACAGAGGACGAATTGAAAGCTTTCGAGATAAATGAAATAGACTCTGATTTGGTTACACATCTATGCAATTTAATGAACAACCCATATTTGGTACTGGTAACTATCAGGCAAGTGGATGTAGTTGATGGTGTGTATTTCTTTATTTTAGAGGCAGAGATATATTGGGATAATGAAGGGGCACCGAAATTCAAGATGGCAGAGATGAGTTTCTGTCGAGATCGGAGGGATGCTTTTATTCCACTTTGGGTAACAAATATAATACTATTTGGGTTAACCCTTCTGGTTTTTTTATTTTTCAATAAACACAAAAGAGGTGGAAAGAGCATGGCACGCTATTGGGTGATGCCTGTTCTGGCTTTTTTCTGGGGAAGATTACTACCCTGGGTGTTGAACCCACTTCTTGTCAGTTTTCGACCTGAACCCGAAACTCTGATTAAACTTTCATTCTGGTGGCCTATTATTTATGGATTAGTACTTATTTGTGGTACAATGCTTACCTGGTATCTTGTCAGTAAACGAGCGAGTAAGATAGTTAAAATTTTAGCTCCGGAAGGCTGGACAGATCTGGCTCTTATCAGTGTGGGACTCGGTTTGGCTGCCTTTTTGGGGGAAACAATCCTGATTTATAATACATCTATGATATTGGCTGTAATAGAAATAACGCTTATTATTACTGCTATTGGATATGTTTTGGGCTCAATATTGGATTGCACCAGGAAATCTGCTGGTTGGTTTATAGTTCCTGTTCTAATAATTGCCGGTCTATCTGGTTTGATAATACTTAGAATGATCAAAAGTGAAATTATGTTTTTAAGTTTAATCTCTCTTGCTGTTGCTGTTATAGCTTACTTTCGTATGAAAAAAAACCTGATTTCTTATCAGTACGAAACTGACAAAAAACCAGTTGATCCCAGTCTCGAATTAATACCTGACTTAGCAGAAATGATAGTAAAACCTCAATATCAGAAATTTATAGCATTTCAACAAGCTTATGAAAAGGTAGGAGAATTTATAACAGGAAAAAGTAGTATAATATTGATTATTGGTCCTAGTGGTCGCGGGAAAACAGCTACAGCAGAAGCATTGATTGAAGAGATCAAAACTAAAACATCGTGTGACTTATTAGTTTTGAGAGGTGAATGTCCCAATCAGGAAGCTCATCTTAGTCCTTACATGCCTTTGCAACAAGCATTGGGTCATATTAGCGGGATTAACTTCAGTTCGGTTAATAAAGATAATTCCAATATCGACTCGATTTTTGATAGTTTGATGGATTCTGTCATACCTTTTTCTTCCTTATTGCTGCCGGGAGATGAAGCTGCAAATGGATTGCAGTCGAGGGAACAGTTGAATAGTTTAATATTCAGTTCTCTGGTTAAAATGTGCAAAAAATCCAGGGTAATATTATTTATAGATGATCTGCAATGGATAGATGATGCAACAAAAGATTTTTTGAATTACTTGAATGATAGATTAAACGAAAATAACAAATTACCATTATTATTATTATTTACCTCAAGAACTCAAGAATCATCAGCAGAAATCGGTTTAAAACCTGAGAATATAGTTGAGCTCAATCCTTTGCAGGATAGTGAAAAGGAGATGATTTTAAATAAGGGATTAGGTTTTGAGGAAGGTTTATGTCATGATCTTTTAAAAAGCTTTGGAAATATTGCCAGTAAGCAGGGAGAGATGTTTTTCCTTTTATCAACATTGGGGGAATTGGCCAGAGAAGTAGCTTTTAAAAAAGGTGATTTTGGGTATGTTTTAAGTGAAAAATATAAGACAGTAGATCAATTACCGATACCAGATTCTTTTGCAGATTCGGTGATGGAACAGTTACAGAGAATCTCAAAAGAGAGGATGATTGTAGAATGTGCAGCCTGTTCGGGATTGGAATTTAAAGTGGAAGTTTTGGTTAAAAGTTTGGAAATGTCACGACTTGAATTGTTATGTTCTCTAAACAGAATAGAAACAGAGACGGATATTATTTATGATGTTGGAGAATTTGATGATATTTATGCTTTCAGATCATCAGCGGTTTTGGAGGTTATCCGAAATAATTTAAAGATCTATAATTATGGTCCGCTTAACCCCAAAGTACCGCAAATCATTAGAGAATATCATTCCAGATTGGCTGATGTACTGGAAAACAAAAAAGGAAGTTCGGTATTTGATATAGCCGGCCATTACTATGCCGCTGGTAAATTATATGCTGACAAAGCAATAGAATACTGCATAAAAAGTACGCATTCTGCTGCTGGACTTTTCCAACATGATAATGCATGCAGATATTTGGAAATGGCTAAAGAGTGTGCAGAGGTTTCCGGACGAGTACATGAGTTAGAAAGTGAATTTTTACAACTGGAAATTACAGAATCATTGGTTGAGAATAGCAGACAGGAAGAGATAGCAGATAAAGCCTGGAAATATCTTGAGGGGCATAATGAAATTAGAGATTCTTTGAAATTATTGATCAGCAAGAGTTTCTATAATGCCGGTCTTGCCAGCGGTAACCAAAAATATTTCAAAAAAGCTGTAGAAACAGCATCGGTTTTGGCAAATACTGGTGATGATCAATTCATCCAGGCGGAGAGTAAACAGATCATAGCAATCAGCTTGGATCGTAACAGAAAAGATGAAATAATAGATAATCTTGAAAGTGCTTACTCTTCTCTTTTGAAATTAAGTGAAAATTCTATGAGAACCAGAGAATTACGATCACGAATCGAAAATTCTTTGGCTGAAAGACTGACCTATGGAAATAGTGATAAGAAACAACACGCAGAAGAATTATTCCTGCATAGCATAACAATAAAAGAGGAACTTCTTGATAAACCCGGACTGGCAAGATCGTGGGGAGGGCTGGGAAGACTATATCTGGAAATGAATAAGATTCCGGAAGCTCGAGAATGTTTTGAGAAGGATATTGAACTGTGTCACCAAATCGGCGATAAGGGCGGAGAAGTAAAGATGTACAGCTTTATTGCGGACTGCTATGGTCGAGTAGGCGATTATAACAATGCCAGAAAATCCTATGAGGATTCTTACCATTTAGCTGACAATCTAAATGATCGATTATTTGCAGCTCGGGGATTAATAATCGTCGGAATAAAATCCCAAACGACAGAAGATTTGAAAGAATATGGTAAATTTCTTTTTGAAAATCATAATGCAGCTTTGGGAATTTGGTCGGGTTTCTTTGACGAAATCAAGGAATCGGTAAAAGGTAAAGAGATATTACCACGATGGCTGAAAGAGATTGAAGCGGTAATTAAGGATTAGAAGGTGACTAACAACGAATTTCGATTTATACAATCTGATTACGATCCTTAATCTCTGATTTTTCAACAAGATATTTCTTAGCCTTTAATTTTCTGATAAACCTGTGAATTCGGGTATTTATTTTTATCAATTGAATCATTGAAAAAGTTAATGAGAAAGGATTTCTCTGGAGAAACTATTTCAAGATTAATAAACGAAAAAGAATACTATTTTGTTTTTGTTAGCATTTGTTCGTTGCTGAATATTAGAAAGTAGTTCCGAACTGGAAGTGAGGTTCCCATCTCCTGGTTTCAAAGTTGTGAGCATAGTCGAACCCGATAAGACCGAACGGACTTCGTATGCGCACACCCAGTCCGGCACCTTTTTTCATATTCCAGAAATTGAAATTTTCCAGGCTGTTGAAACAATTTCCCGCATCAAAGAATAATAGTCCGATTATCTGGTCACTGGCGATGGGAACACCTAACTCTGTAGAAAAAATAATTTCTCTATGTCCACCTTCGATTGGTCCTATTGAACGGTCTGAATATCCTCGAATACCATCCGGTCCAGTTCCACCGAGATAAAATCTTTCGTCGGGAGGAACTTCGGAATCGTTATAACCTGTAACGTAACCAAATCGCCATTTGGTTCTGAGAGCTAATTTCCACACGGTTTTTGTGTACCAGCTAACCTGGGCGATCTGTTTGAAATAATTGAAATCACCTTGCAGAGGACCACCGGCAAACTCACTGTAAACCGTGAATTGAGAACCACTTGAAGGAAAGAAAACATTGTCACGACTGTCCCTGGAAAATGTCAGTGAGAGCGAACTTGTATTCTGCCATCCTTTTTGATCGAGTTCATTCAGATTATCAGATACATCATCGGGATCAACCGAACTGAATATCTTGTATTTCTTTGAATATATGGAATATCCACCGACTATCTTTGCATAGTTCAGGAAGTTGACAGGCTTTCCTAACCTGATCGTTCCACCATTAGTTTTTATTTCATAAGTTGACCATTCTTTTGTTGTATGGTATATATCAAAGCCAACGAGAATATTACTATCTATGAAATATGGGTTTGTAAAATTAAAACTGTAATTCTGAACTTTGCCGCCAAATTCCCATTTGAAACCACTTTGCCATGAATTCCCAAATAAATTGTTGTGACTTATAGCCAACTGACCAACGATTCCATCCTGACTGTTTAGAGCTATACCGCCATTTGCCGTTCCGGAAACTCTGTCATTAACATGGATTGCAAGGTCGATATCACCATCCTGGTTTATGATCGTTGGATTATCCAGGTAGATATCGGGTTCGAAAAATCCCATGTTATAAATATTCTGCTGGGTTCTCATAACTTTCGATTGCTGGAAATAATCTCCGGGAGAGATTACAAGCTGTCTTCGAATTATCTTTTCTTTGGTTTTTCTATTGCCAATGATAGCAATCTTTCTAACCCTTGCCCGCGTATTTTCTACGATCCTTAATTTAATATTGATCTTTTCCCCTGTTTTTGCCAGGTCATAATCGAAATTTGAATAAATATAACCTTCTTCATAATACATGGCAGAAACAGAACCCAACTGTTTATTGAATTTTTCCATATTGAAAACTTCATCGTCTTTGAACTTGAATTGAGAAGTTATTATTTCCTCTGTGAATCGTTCGTTTCCCGAAACAAAAACTTTCCCGAAATAAAATTGATTTCCTTCATAAAGATAGATATCTATAATGAATTTATCTTCCACGAGTTGCTTTTCCCATGAAATGATACGGACATCGATAAATCCTTTTTTGTTATAATATGTAACGATATTTTCCAGGTCTTCTTCGAATTTTTCAATGTCAAATTTACCGGAACGAAGCAGACTGGCTTTTTTTGTTTTCATTTTTCCCAGAAGTTTTTTCGATTGTATTTCTTTATTTCCGTGCACCCTGATCTTTTTAATTGCTACTTTTGTGCCCTCATCAATTTCAATAAAAATATCAGTTTTATTTTGATCCAGTTCGATAGCTTTGAAATCTATAACAGCAAGGTGATAACCTTTTTTCTTATATTCATCTAAGATGGTTCTAGTAACTTCTTTTTCTAAAAATGGAGACCAGTAACTGCCTTCTTTCAAGTTAATGCTTTCTTTAAGTTTTGTATCACTAATCTTTTTATTTCCGGAAAATTCAATCGAGCTTACAATTGGAAATTCTTTTACAATTACAGAAACAGATATTCCCTGGGGAAGATCATTCTTTTCTATTTGTATATTTTCAAAAACTCCAAGCTGGTAAAGATTTTTTATAGATTTCGAAATGTTTTTATCTGTGATGATATCTCCTATTTCAAAAGAAATAATAGATTGAATAAGTTCTTTTTCGATATTTTCGTTTCCAGTGATCTTAATTTCGAGGATCAAACTATTTTCTGCTGTCAGAACGCTTAAGGTCAATATCAGACCCAGGATCAATCCTAATTTCCTCATTTATCCTCCAGGTTAATTTTAGTGAGCACCATTTATTAAAATTACTTTTCTTAGTAAAGTTTTTTATCGGAAGCAACCAAAAAAATCTGTAATTATTATCCATTAAAATCTTGACTGAAAAAATGCAGTTCAGAATTTCGGGAATTCGTGGGGCATTAGCTCAGCTGGGAGAGCGCATGACTGGCAGTCATGAGGTCAGCGGTTCGATCCCGCTATGCTCCACCATTTTTTATAGCCGCAATAAAGCGTTTATGTTTTACTTCATACTCAAGATTACTATAATTACCGATTTCACACCGGTATTCGATTATATTGGGAAGGAAAGCTTGATAGCATTTACTAAGATCGACTTTATATTCAGTTAAATATTAAAAACATCACAACTATTCTGCACAATATTGCAGAAAAGTCTTGACTATAATGCAAAGTATTGCAGAAAAGTCCTATGGAAAGATGGGTAAAAAATCAAATTATTAAAGATCTCGATAAAAAAATGGTCTTTATTGTCGGGCCAAGACAAGTTGGTAAAACCTGGCTTGCTCAAAACATTGCAAAAACTTTCAATAATACTGTTTACTTAAACTATGACAGCATCAGCGATCGAGAGATAATAAAAAATGAAATGTGGCTCGATAATACAGAATTATTGATCTTCGATGAAATACACAAAATGCCTGAATGGAAAAATTATTTAAAAGGTGTATATGATACAAAATCAGAAAATCTAAAGATTCTAATTACGGGTAGTGCTCGTTTAGATACTTTTAGACAGTCAGGTGATTCTCTATCCGGCAGGTTTTATGCACATAGATTATTACCGTTTTCATTAAAAGAACTCAAGCAACATCAAGAAGATGTAAATATACATAAACTTATTTCAAGAAGTGGTTTTCCCGAGCCTTATTTGTCGGATAATGATATTGATGCTTCTCGTTGGAGAAATCATTATATTGATGGTCTGATCAGAACTGACATATTGGATTTTGAAAGAGTTCATAATCTTCGTGCAATAATGCTGATCTTTGAATTATTACAGGAAAGGGTTGGTTCTCCGATTTCATATCAATCTATTTCAGAAGATATTGGTGTTTCGCCAAATACAGTTAGGAAATACATTCAAATCTTTGAAGCACTTTACATAATTTTTCGAGTAACTCCATACTCAAAAAACATAGCCCGTTCTCTTAAAAAGGAACCAAAGATATATTTTTTTGATAACGGTATGGTTAAAGGTGGTGATGGTGCAAGGTTTGAAAATTTTATTGCTGTAGGTTTACTGAAACATGTATATGGAAGGGAAGATATTTATGGGATAAGAAGTTCTCTTCATTATCTGCGTACAAAAGAAAAAAGGGAAGTAGATTTTTGTATTACAGAAGATGGAAATGCAAAAAAGATCATTGAAGCTAAATTAAGTGACAGAAATCTTTCCAGGGAACTTTTATATTTTTCTTCCCGTTATCAAATTCCTGCTATTCAAACTGTTTTACATTTAAAGCAGGAGCGTAAGTTCGATAATATTGAGATCATAAAGGCTGAGAAGTTTTTATCTAAGTTGGATTTTTAGAGTGGAAAAATCTAAACTTCACATTTAACCAACGTGTTTTAAAAACAAGTCTTGACATACAGGAGAACCTGACCAGAATTTTGTACCTGAGAGGAATTATGGATTACCAGTTGATGGAATTGAAAGACGGCGAATTGGATAGAATGTATATTTACTGACTTACCGGGCTAGTAGCAGCAATGGATAGTGAAGATAATTGTTACTTTATGTTAAAAGACCACCTTGGTTCCATACGCTCTGTGATAAACAGCAATAACGAAGTAGTTTCCTTTAACTGCTACGATCCGTTTGGCGAAGTAATAGAAAGCGAAGTGAGCTTTGATGTGAAATACCAATACACCGGACAGGAGTTCGATTGGGAAACCGGCTTACACAATTATCGAGCCAGGATGTATGATTCATTTATGAAAAGATTTTATGCTGTAGATCCAATATTTCAATTTGCTTCACCATATTGTTATGTGGGTAATAATCCTGTGAGTTTTGTTGATCCGACTGGGATGAAGGGGATTATTTACCTTAAACAGGGAGTAAAATGATAAAGAAAATTTCTATTATTGTAATATTAATTATTACATCAATTTTATTTGCTAACTATGAAAGTGATATTCAAGAAATAATAGAAGACTCTAAAACCAAAAGATACTCTGAAAGTGAACAGCAACTAGCAATTGCTGGCTATCAGTATAATAAAGGTTATTTTCAGGATGCCTTAAAATCATTATGTAAAGCAGATTCGTTAGGTATTCCTAAAAAATTGTATCCACCTTTTTATTTTTCATATTCATTGGTCTATAATGAATTGGGTAATTTTAAAAAAGCATTAGAATTTAACGAAAAAGTTTTAGAATATTGGAGTTATGATAGAAGAGAGACATTTTATCCTATTGAATTTTATAATTTATATTTTAAGTTCAAGTTGGGAGAAAAAATTGAAGAAGAGAAAAATAATTTTCTTAAAAAATTTAAAATTCAAAATGTATTAAATCAATATTCATTATGCGATTTTCTCTTGAAAGTCGAAGATTATCAATCTGCATTATCAGCCATAAAAGATTATGATGCAATGTTAATTGATCAAGATTTGAATGAAACAAATATACAGTATATTTTATTTGTACACGTATACTATGAATTGAGCAATTATAAAAAAGCAAAAGAGAATATTAGTAAAGCTATGGGAAAAAAAATAGGAGATAATTCTAAAAGTTATCTACAATATTGGGATTCGTTGATAAATTATAAGCTTGGAAATATTAAAGAAGCGGTAATATCGTTACAAAAAGGCGAAGATCTTGGATGGGATTATCATGGTAGATTCATATTACTGAAATTATGGCGTTTTTCTGAAAAAAATATACAAATCTTGGAAATGATTGAAAAATCAGCTGACAATAAAGCAACAGAAAAGAAGTGATAAAAAGTCATAATTTGGGAAGGATAAAGATGAAGAGTTAAGGATTTACTTTCTCACCATCAAGATTCTTTTCTCGTCTTCAAATTCCATTATTACACTATCCGGGTAAATGTAAGCAATCCTGCCGGTTGCCAGGATGTCTTCTTCTTGCACAAAGTAAAGTTCATTCTTCATCTCCAGCATGGCGATTTTGCCAACTACGCCCCGTAGGTTAAGCTCAAAAGTCTGCTTCTTATAATATCGACAAATCTATTTGTCAAATAAAATATAAACTTGACAAGCAGAGTAGTCACTACGAATATTGCCATGGAGGTTATATGAGTTCGATACTAAATGAATTTTTTGCTATTCAAAATAAATTAAGTGCGTTAACTCCAACCAGGTTCAAACGCTATCTGCAGATAGATTGGAACAAACGGTTAATAGCTTTGGTAGGAGCACGAGGAACAGGAAAAACGACCCTGGTTCTGCAGCATTACCTGAAGAACTATAAATCTGCTGTTGAATGCCTGTATTTCTCGGCAGATAATCCTTTAGCTGCAAAAACCGGAATCTATGAGATAGGAAAAGAGTATTTCACTTATTTCGGTAGTACAATAATTGTGGATGAAGTACATAAACAGGGGAATTGGGCCTTTGATGTGAAGGCATTATACGATGCTTTTCCGGATAAGAAAATCATAATATTAGGAAGTTCCAAGCTCAATATTATTAACCAGAAAAATGACCTTTCACGACGTGCTCTGATCTATAATCTGAAAGGAATGTCTCTCAGGGAATTTATCGAGTTCAAATACGGAGTTAAATTTAGAGCTTTTCCTCTGGAAGAAATTTTGACAGATCATATTGAAATTAGTGTTCAAATACAACGTGAACTACCGGAAATCAGAAAAGTTTTTTTTGAATATAAGCAATACGGATTTTATCCGTTTTTCCGGCAGTATTCCAAGGATGAATACCAGAGTGTTCTGCATAATATTATCGATAAGATTGTCTATGAAGATGTTCCCAGCTTAAAAAATGTGAAAAGTTCATCCAGTATAACATTTAAAAAACTGATCGCTTACCTTGCCATGTCCAAGATTCCAACAGTGGTTGTTTCCAGCATGTGCAATGAATTGGATATAACCAAGGAGACCTTATACGAATATCTTGATCTGCTGAATCGAGCCGATGTCATCAATATAATTCGGCGAAAAAAAGCAACGATCAGATCTCTGCAGGGTTCCAGGATCATGCTCTTAAATCCCAATTTATACTATGCCGTCAGCGGTGAAATGTGGACTCATGAAACTGATCAGGGTAACATCAGGGAATCTTTCTTTGTTTCTCAACTGGATAATGTTATCTATGCTTCAGAAAATGTGGATTATTCTGTTCAACTGCAAAACAGGGAAATTGAAGTGGAAATTGGCGGTAAGAGTAAATCACGAAAACAGATTAAATCGATTAAGAATGGTTTTGTATTCAAAGATGATATTGAGATTGGTTATGAAAATGTAATACCGCTTTATTTGGTGGGATTTTTGTATTAGAATAATCAGCATCTTCCATCCTGACCCCACCACCGTAGTTCGGAACACCTTTTCCAGAGAAGGAGTAACAGTGCTTTAATAATTCCTGAATCTTTACCCTCTCCTTCGGGGAGGATTACCTGTCATTCGAAGCAGTTTTCTGGCGTAGAATGAGGGAAAGGCAAATATGAAAAGTTAAAGTGTTTACCTTTTCACTCTAAAAGTTTTTTTCTCGTCTTTAAATTCTATTATTACACTATCCGGGTAAATGTAAGTAATCCTGCCGGTTGCCAGGCTGTCACCTTTTTGCACAAAGTAAAAGAGTTCTACATAATTCATATTAAACCACTCCCAGTTAAATATAAAGAAAGATTTAACGGGACAAGTAAAGTGGTTTCTGGCGAGTGGAGTTTCATCTCAACCCACAGTTAAAACTGTGGGCTAATGCTATAATTCGTATTGAATTAACCCACAACTTCAGTTGTGGGAATAAGAAAACCCACGTATCAAAATTTCAACCGGTTTACCGGTTTTTGAAATTTTGCCTAATCATGCAGAACTCATAACAAAGTAAAGTTCATTCTTCATCGCCAGCATGGCTGTTTTGCCCACAATGCCGCGGAGGATAATCGGTTGTGTTTTATCTCGTTTGCCTTTTTGCTTTCTCGTCATTCTGACGAGTCTCTCACGTTGCTCTCTTAAGGAAGAATAAAAAATATTAAATCACAATAATTCACCGGTGAATTTATTT
>JAUVLE010000087.1 GCA_030595905.1 Candidatus Cloacimonadota bacterium
CCCCATTTGCCACAAATGATGTATCCGCTATCCTCAGTCTGCTGAACTGAATAGGCTATATCTTCACTTGTTCCTCCATAGGTCTGGGTCCAGAGTGTATCACCATCTGAATCTACCCTCACGACATAAATATCACAATTACCAGCGCCAAAAGAATGTGTTTCTCCAGCACTGATATATCCTCCATCCCAAAGGACCTGCTGAATTGATCTTCCGGTATCCCACTCTGCTCCACCATATGCACTTGACCAGACCTCATTACCACTGACGTCCGTTTTAATAAAATAAAGACTACTACGATCAGGAGCACTGGGGCCATATGACCACGTCGCTCCTGTAATAATATATCCATTATCAGATGTCTGTTGTACTGACCACCCTTCATCAAGATCTGATCCTCCATGAGTCCTGGTCCAGATAGTATTACCTAACGCATCAATCTTTACAAGACGAATATCAGCAGAACCGTACGTAGTTTCATTTATCACAACAACATATGCATCATCAGATGTTTCTATGACTTCATTAGCAGACCAAAAGAAACCTGCACCATTTACCCATGTCCAGAGCGTTTCACCCAATGAATCTGTCTTGACAACATAAGCATTGATCCAGGCTGGACCGAACGATTGAGTATCTCCACAAAGAATATAACCACCATCTGAGGTCTGTTGAACCGAATAGCATTCATCCCAGGATGAACCTCCATATGTTTTTGTCCAGATTGTATCACCATCAGCATCTGTTTTTACGAGATAGAAATCAGAATAATCTACGCCGAACGATCGTGTGGTTCCCGCAATAATATATCCGCCATCTGCAATCTGTTGAACTGAACGACCTTCATCATTTTCTACCCCACCATATGTCTTTGTCCAAATGGTGTCGCCATTAGCATCGGTTTTAATTAGATAGACATCAGAATTGCCCGAGCCGAAAGAGCTTGTATATCCGGCAACGATGTACCCACCATCAGAGGTCTGTTGAATAGAATAGCCTGTTTCAGAGCTTGTTCCTCCATAGGTCTTTGTCCAAAGAATACCTGGTACTGTTTGTGAAAAGGATAAAGAGTACATGCAAAACAATATAATGATTAACGATATTTGTTTTTTCATAATTAACTCCTATTTTAGTAAAATCATTTTCTTTGTTTCACTCACACGATCATCAGATTTTATCCTATACAGATAAACACCTGATGATACCTGATTATGATTTTGATCGGTTCCATCCCAAACAATTGAAGATTGAATATTTAATATTGAATATTGTCTGATTTTTTGGCCTTTGATGTTATAGATCATAAGCTCTGCGTTCTTTGCGTTCTCTGTGGTGAGATTGAAAGAGATAGTCGTGGTTGGACTGCGACCGGCTCCAGCTCCTGACGGTTTGAATGGATTCGGGTAGTTCTGAGATAAGTAAATTTTTGGTGGAATATTATCAGGTTGGTTTTCAACACCTGTTACAATAAAATTTCCAAGAGAATCTGTCTTTATGAGATAGACATCCATGGTACCCGCACCAAAAGATTCAGTTTGTCCCGCTATAATAAATCCATCGTCAGAGGTCTGCTTAACAGAGTAACCCATATCACTTTCGGTTCCACCAAAGGTCCTGGTCCAGAGTGTATCACCTGAAGAATACATCTTTATAAGATAGACATCAGAATTGCCCGAGCCGAAAGAGCTTGTATATCCTGCAATAATATATTCTTCTTCTGAGATTTCTTGGATCGAATGGGCTTTATCACTACCTGATCCACCAATAACCTTTGTCCATAGAGTATCACCAATAGAATCGGTTTTTATAACGTAAACATCCTTGGAACCAGCACCAAAAGATTCTGTAAATCCTGCAATGAGATAGCCGCCATCTTGTGTCTCTTGAACTGAAAGACCCTCCTCATCATTTGGTCCCCCATAGGTCTTTGTCCATAGAGTGTTGCCCATAGAATCGGTTTTAATCAGGTAAACATCATAACCTCCTGCACCATACGATTCCGTATATCCTGTAATAATGTATCCATTATCAGATGTCTGTTGAACTGAGTATGCCCAATCATAGTCATCTCCTCCATAGGACTGGGTCCAGAGAATATCTCCATTAGTATCAGTCTTGACAAGACAAACATCAGGAGCTTCACCATAATCCTGTGATATTCCTGCTATGACGTAACAGTTATCAGAAGTTATTTGAACTGAATAACAGTATGTTAAAAACCCCCAGCTATGAGCCTTTGTCCAGAGTGTGTCACCCAGGGAATCTGTTTTTAGAAGATAAATACTGAAAAAACTTTGGCCAAATGACATTGAATTTCCAGCGACAATATATCCATTATCAGAGGTTTGCTGAACAGAATAGGCTTCGTCAGGACTTATTCCTCCATAGGTCTTTGTCCAGGTGGTATCGCCATTGGCATCGGTTTTTATCAGATAGACATTATAATCATCTGCAGCAAAAGATTCTGTAAATCCTGCAATGATATAGCCATCATCAGTTGTTTGCTGGACTGATTCGCCACTGTCATTTTCTGTCCCGCCATAGGTACGCTCAAAGGTTATCTGAGCTCCAAGAGTGATGGGGAGGAGCAAAGCAACAAAGATAATTGCTCCTATCAATACAACACTTTTTTGTGTATACATAATATTCTCCTTTTTTTAATATTTACTTATTAACTTTATAATGATTACTTTTCAATGAAAGTATCTCTCCTATTATAGACATTAACCCTTTTAAATGACTCCTTTTATACCTATGCTCAATCTAACGAAGGATGCATTCATTGGGCAAGTATTCCAAGAGTCCCCTACCTGTTATTTAAGTTTAAAATTTCATATATTTTTTTCTTTACCCCCCTTTCCCTTATTTTTTCTAATAAAAAATGTGCATCTATAACAAATCTGATATACATTTTTATTATACTTTCTCTTTAATCTTAAACTCTTCAAGGAGCATTGATTTTTCCCAATAGATCTCGAATAATTCTATCAGAGCATCTGTGAGATCAGAATGCTCAACTACTATAGAAGTTAAATCATTTTTTAAACCTCCTCTGTTTTTAAGAGTAAACATTATTTTGTTTTCGTCAGAAATGAAAAGTTTAAGGGGTAGCTTTTCTATTAAACGAATTTCTTCTCCTCTTTGTTTATAATTTTTTACCCAACCAATAAATTCTTCCGGATTATTTTTTTCAATTGCATAATTTGCTTTGAATTTTTGTCCTTTTTTAATAACATTATCATATTTCTTTGTTGTTGCATAAGGAGGTTTATTAAAAGTTCTGAAAACCTTGTTACAATTGTTAGCCATTTCTTCAGCCTTTTTAATCATACTTGTTTTGGTTGTATAAACCTGAACATATTCTAAAGATGAAGATGTATCTTTCTGGTTATTATATACTTCCTGTAATATTATGGCAGTTTCTTTCATTCTTTGTTCTTTTCTTTTCTGCAATTCTATCAGGTTGTAAATAGCTACTTCAGGATTTACAGCTTTGAATTTTTTAACTGCACCGGGAACTGTTACACAAAATCCTTTTTCTATCAGCATGTTTAATATATCATATATTCTTCCTCGCGGGACATTACCTATCTTAGTTATTTCCGCGGCACTGGCAACGTTCTGTTTTAATAGTACAGAATATGCTTTTGCTTCATATTCGGTTAATCCGATCTCTAATAATTTGCTGATGATATTTACCATTTGCACCTCACACTATTTTTTGTCGCAACTTTCAGTGTCAAAAATTTATTAAAGGGGATTATGCGTCAAGTAATTTTTTGTAACTATCAGTTGCTAAAATATTTTCAATACTAAAAAAGCCCCATTCGGCAGTTACCGAACAGGGCTTTGAAAAATAATCAATACTCGATCTATTTTATCAGGATCATTTTCCTTGCTTTCTCAAATTTACCAGTTTTCATTTTGTAGAAATAAATTCCTGAAGAAACAGGTTGGTTTTTTTCATCCTTTCCGTCCCAGATAACTGAATGATTTCCAGCATCTAATTTTTCGTTAACTAATGTTTTCACTTTTTGCCCCTTAATGTTATAGATAATTAATTCGGTGTTTTTTTCGGTGTTTTCGGTGTTAAATTTAATCGTAGTCTCAGGACTGCGTCCGGCACCTGACGGATTGAATGGATTCGGATAGTTCTGATACAATCTTACTTTTGCTATTTCGGAGATCATTTCTCCTTCAATATCGGTTCCCGCATGAGTGCATGTAAAGGTAACTTCCCTGGTTTCTCCTTCTGCCAGCGAGGGTTGTCCCTGATACCATATGTACATTAAAGCAAAATTATCTTCAACCACAACTGCAATTGCGTCGGTGTAAACAATTTGAATATCTTCTGCTTGAAGAGGCAGGATTATTGCCGGATGCCGCTCTCCCCATTTGCTGGTGAAGCCGGGATTTCCTTCGCGGTTCATTGTGATCCTATATGTTATTGTATCTCTTTCCGTGCCTTCATTTATAGTCAGTTCATTTGTAAATAGCGGTTCCATAAACTCACCTTCATTGCTCATTGTCACATTCATTCCCGGGTCTCCATACAAAGCAGAACCGTTCAGATCCGGCGGACTGGCTCCGGGTGTTCCATTCAGCATATCGAATTTCAAAGCAATATTACTCAGGAAATATGATTCTGCCCAGGTGTTACTTCTGGAAACTTTATAAAAATAGGCTTTTGTGCCGCCATGCTGACACGAATTACTTCCTTCTCCAATCAAGTAACCTGTATATTGATAAGTTCCACCGGTATGAATCCAGGATGGTGCCATGCATCCGCCATTATATATCTGACCTATATTACAGTTCCCAAGTCCGAAATATATTTTTGGATTGTCGGAATTAATATCAATATTTGATCCACTGTATGGATCTCCGTAAACCTGTCCGTCGCTGGAGCGGAAAAATCCTTCCAGTCCTGAAGTGGGATAATGCATTTGCCAGACATTGTAATTTCCATGACCACTGGTTACAAATATATCCACCGGATCATAATCAAAAATATCGATACCATCATTTATCATTGTAACCAGCCACTCGGTTCTATCCGTAGGTCCGTCATTGAATTCGACTAAATCCAGAGCATAGGGATATTTCACAAAATATTGGTTGTAAGTACATTCGCTTGTAGATATTCCCTGAGTGTAATAATTCACATTACATGAAGTAGTTCCACCGAGACAGGTTTTCACTTCAAATCCGGTAGGTCCCGAAACAAGATTGAGAGCATCCTGAGCATTATACCCGGTTATAATTCCCCACACTGCATCGCAGTAAGCATCGTCGTCCAATGCTCTGGTAAAAGGCCAGATATAACTCTGAATAAAATTTGGTGATGCTGTTCCAACGTCACAAACAAATCCTATATGGCTCGGATAATATTGAGCAACATCATCTTGAACTTCGTTAAGTGAACTTTCCCAGATAAAAAGCTGCCCACCATAACGTGCCAGAAGTGCATCCGCAACTGCCTGCCAATCCGGATCGTTATAAGTTGATTGTTTGATGATAACCGCATAGGTAAGCGGTGGTGGTTCTACATAAGAAATTATAAATGTTCCATCTGAAATATCTTCAGTAAAATTATTGGAAGCATCGAATACCATCACTTTTATCAGGCATTCTTCGGAAGGTGTATTGGGAATCTGCCAGGAAAAGTTTTGTGGGTTTCCTGTATGGCTGGCAATTAATGTCCAATTCACTCCATCATCTGTAGAATAAAATATACTATCACCAACAACACCAACATTATCATCAGAATTCCAGGTAACGGAATGCCATTCATACGTTCCCCAATCTTCACCACCATTTGGTTCGATAACTTCTACTGTGGGTGATGTAACATCCGCATCTATTGTGAATACGGAATTAGATTCATCGACTGCCGAATTGCTGCCGCCATCATAAACAACTACTCTTACCAGACATTCTGTGGAAGGTGTGTTGGGAATGAGCCATTCACAGCCTTGAGGATTTCCGCTGTGAGATGCAATGAACGTCCAGTTCGCTCCATTATCGATAGAGTAAAAAACACTATCTGAATGAATTCCCATATCATCATCTGCTGTCCATTCTATCTGGTGTGTATCGCCAACAGTCCACACTTCGCCACCGTTTGGAACATCCACAGTTACAGTGGGAGCAATAGTATCGGGAATCGTGGGTGAAACGCTTATATTGTCGAAGTAAATGTCACACTGATGGTCGCTATATCCATTTGAGTTTTGACCTGCAAAATAGATAGTTGCCTGGCGACCCGACCATGGTTCGATATTAACCTGGTGATATTCCCAGGGATAACTCTGTGCACTTCCGCCGCCGCCGCCGGTATAGTAAAGCTGGAAATAAGTTCCTACAGAATCAGCATCCATTATCCATACATGACCACCATTATGCCAATTCGAGCCAGATACACTCATATAAAAATTAAGTGAATCCGCCACACCCGGAATAAATACAGATTGTCCAACCATCTGCCATTGATCATTGGGCGGACTTCCTCCGGAAGCACTACCGTAATTGATATGAATATGTCCGCTGTAACTTCCCTGATGTTGAGTTACATTCGCAGAATGAGGACCTGTTACTTCCCAGCCTGTGAAGTCACCTGTTTCAAAATCACCGTTCACAAATACGATATCCGGATTCTCAACTATTGTAAATACTGCATTAGAAACATCAAAAGTGGAATTATTCCCACCATCATAAACTATGACTTTTACCAGGCATTCTGTAGAAAGAACACCGGGAATAGTCCATTCGCAGGTCTGGGGATTTCCAGTATGAGATTCAATTGTGTTCCAATCTGCACCGTTATTCGTAGAGTAATAAACCATATCCGCTATTATACCTGTATTGTCATCAGCAGTCCATTGGATATCGTATGTTTCTCCCACCATCCATTCTTCTCCTCCGTTGGGAACATCCACAGTTACAGTGGGAGGAATCGTATCAAGAATTGTGGGAGTTACACTGATATTGTCAAAATAAATATCACATTGATGGTCATTATATCCATTCGAGTTCTGACCGGAAAAATAGATAGTAGCTTCACGACCTGCCCAGGTTTCGATATTGACCTGGTGAAACTCCCAGGGATAACTCTGGGCACTTCCGCCTCCACCTCCCGTATAATAAAGATGGAAATAAGTTCCCACAGAATCAGCATCCATGATCCAGACATGACCGCCATTATGCCAATTTGAACCTGATACTTCCATAAAGAAATTCAAAGTGTCTGCTATATCCGGTATATTCAGTGTTTGACTAACCATCTGCCATTGGGCATTTGGTTGATTTCCTCCTCCGGAAGCACTGCCGGAACCAATGTGAATGTGTCCGCAATAGCTTCCCTGATGCTGTTCTACATTTGCAGAATGAGGTCCGGTTACCGTCCATCCTGTTAAATCACCCATTTCAAAATCACCATTTACGAATTGCTGTGCATACACAGTTACAGAAGTTAAAAGAAAAATCGAGAAGATTAAAAATAAAACTTTTACTTTCCTTCCTGAGATAAAGAAAGGATTTCCATTTTGCTCTAACATTTTTCCTCCTTGTTATTTTAATGATAACATTTTTTTTATTCTGGTTTCCAAGCCTCAGCTTGGAAATCTTCTTATCATGTTAATTATTTGTATCCAAGCTGGGGCTTGGATACAAGAAAAATGTGTCACTATTTGATTAATATCATTTTTCGTAATGCTTTTATTTTTCCATCGATATTCAGTTGATACAAATAAATTCCTGAAGAAACAGGATTTCGATGTTGATTGGTTCCGTCCCAGATTATGGAGTGCATCAACTGTGTTGATGCAGCGGTAACACGGTTACCGCACTCCAAAATATCAAGAGTCTTAATTTTTTGTCCTTTGATATTATAAATTACTAACTCGATATTTTTTTTGGTGTTTTCGGTGGTGAATTCTATTGTCGTCATCGGATTGAAAGGATTGGGGTAATTACTAAGATAAAAACCGGACGAGTTTATTATTTTCTCATCATCTATTCCAGTAAATATTTCAGGTTGGATGGAACCTGTGTTGAATCTATCGTGCTTGAACATAGGCCAGAACTCATAATCCGGGAAGAAAAGATCATCTTCATCCAGGAAAACAAGATTTCCGGAATTGGAAGAGAAAACCAATTCGATATCACCATCGTTGTCCATATCTCCCAGTGCAGGCGTTGGACTGAATGTTCCGGAACTTCCTTCATCATCAAGATAATATGGATAGCCATCAACAACAGAACCGTCAGAATGCAATGCGAAAACATAATTGTGTACTTTTACAATTATCTCTACACTGGTTGTATCTCCATCTATATCGGCAATTATAGGTGAAGAATTAATATTTCCTGCAGAACCCGGATGATCTAATACAACAGGCCAATTCACAACAGCATTCCCTTCATGATGAAAAGCGTAAAGCTTCTCCAGAAAAGTTGGACCGGGAACGTATCCGCCGATTAATATTTCGATATCGCCATCACCATCTATATCTCCCAATGAAGGAGCAGAAAGTCTGCCATAAGTGACAGTTACGGGCCAGCCGGGTTTTAAATTTCCTTGCGGATCAATAACATACAATGAATCTTCGTTAGTTTCGCTGTAGGCAACAGCTACAATTTCAAGTGTTCCATCATTATCCAGATCGCCAATTGCCGGAGCTGCTTTAACTACTCCACAGGTTTCAAAAGGAAAACCATCAACAACAGAGCCATCCATATTCCATGCATAAATCTCGAACGACTCAGGTACAACAGGTCCCTGAAAAGTTCCTGCAACTAATTCGTATTCATCATCATTATCGATATCTGCAATTGCAGGCGAGCCAATATCGTAAGGTGCACTCACTGGCCAGCCCGGTAGAATACTTCCATCATAATTGAAAATAAAAAGTGAATTACCGGAAGGATAGATTATTTCCAGTTCTTCATCGTCATCTACATTAAGCAAAACAGGTGATTTATGTGCTCCATAATACAGAGGAAATCCAGAGTGAAGATTACCGTATGCATCCCAAGCATAAAGCGTTGACCAGTTTCCAGCAACAATATCAGTTATTCCATCATTATTTATATCACCTATTGCAGCAGTTGCAGAAAATGGGGAACTAACCTGCTGGGGCCAGCCGGGTAAATCGTTACCGTTTATATCTATTGCATATACAAAACCAGCTCCATAAGGATTTGGTTGATGACCATAAGTAGTCATTATTATATCTTTGGTGCCATCTCCATCCAGATCTGCAATTTTAATAGCAGAAAGAACAGGGGCTTGAGTATGATAATTCCAGTCTCTTTCTCTATTTTCCAAAATGTTTGTCTGATGTGAGTTATTGATGAAAAAATCTTCTCCGGTATCAGAAAACGATGATTTGATGAATTCTGTTTTGCAAAATAGCGAACAACTAAAAACCATAAGTGTGAACAATATTATTAGAAAAAAACTTATTCTTTTTTTCATTAGATTCTCCTTTTTTCTATTTCATCAAAATCGCTTTTCTAACCTTTACATTATCATTCGATCTTAATTTATAAAAATAGATTCCACTGCTTACAGCTTTTCCATTTTCATCAGTTCCGTTCCATATTAAGTTATATTCACCTGCAAGTTGAAAATCATTCACAATTGTTTTTATCTTTTGTCCTGTAACGTTGTAGATTGCCAGCTCTGTATTTCCTGCATCAGAAAGATAGTAAGTTATCTGAGTTTCCGGGTTAAATGGATTGGGGTAATTCTGGCTTAGTGTGAGTTTCGGGAATAATTTTTTTATTTCATCTTCTGGAATATCGCTCGGGATGTTTTGGAAAATTTTGATCGTTACTTGTAATTCCTGCGTTATAATTGATCTCTCTTCGTTAGAGAAAACAGTGAACCACGAATCTGAGGTCGGAAGAATAAAATCGATATTATTTCCGGGATCATTCTGATTGATTTCAAAAGCCTGAAAATTATTACCTGCAGTATAATCATCAAAGTTGTTTTCGTCGCAAATAAAGAAATCGATATGACCGGGAGAACCTGCCTTGGAGAACTCGTTATTATCATCGATATTAATACCATGTAATATTTCTCTGGGAAGCTCATATTCAACAATTAAGCGGTAATCATCTGTTGGATTGGCAGGAAATGTATCGGGTGAAATATTTAGAACAGGCATTGTACCCGGCAAGGTTACGTTCCAGTTATAAAAGATTCCCGCGCCACTATTTGAGATCACAGTTTCCATACCGGATGCCGGATAGTTCCCAATATCGCTGGTTACTTGGGCAGTGAAGGTGCGATCGTCTCCAAGAATAAACTGTTTTTGACCATTGTAATCTGTCCAACCGGCGGTACAACCCCAGGCTACACAAGGACTACTGTATAACTTGATCCTTGCACCATCAACAGGATTTCCATTGCTGTCGGTAACATTAACATTAAGAGTGCAAACTTCGGTGTATTTTTCCGTTGTATCCCAGATGAAACTGTCTCCCCGCCAATTAAAAGCAGAAGCTACATCCCAACCCCAGTTTTCGTAAGCTCCGGGATTGTCGATGTATGTATTAACCGGTTCCCAGGCTATCCATCTTCTATCCCAGAATTCATTGATCTTGTGATTGTCGCTGTACATAACATTTACAACAGCAGGAATAAGAGCAGCCCTTGCTGCGGCTGAAGTTAGATAGGAATGCACACTGCACGTACCGATATGAATTCGATAAATACGCACAGGTTGATCGTGATGAGTATAAGATTGGAAGGTCATTGTATCGTTAACCCATTGATTTAGTGCACCAATCGCACCATTATCGGTTGTATTCTGCTGGCATTTCCAGAGAACCTGACATGTGTCCAGGCAGGTTCGAAGCATCGGGTATCCAATATCATTATGATTCATCAGAAAATCCCGCCAGAACATTCCATCCGGAGGAGCTGCCGGATTTCCTGTATCAGGATTTATATAATTCGGGGTTTCCTTGTGCAACTTTGGATGGACAATATACCAGTAATATATTTCACGCGGCAGTTCGATTTCCTGAACAACATCATCTTCCAAA
>JAUVLE010000021.1 GCA_030595905.1 Candidatus Cloacimonadota bacterium
ACACTTTTAGCACTTATTGCAATTCCTGCACTGGCAAAAAAAGGGAACAAGATAACCATTGCCGGATCAACCACTGTTCTTCCCATCGCTCAGGCAACTGCAGAAATTTTTATGGATAACAATCCTGATATTAATATTTCAGTTCGCGGAGGCGGCTCAAGCGTGGGAATAGCCGCAATTATGGCAGGAACGGTCGATATTGGAAATGCTTCACGTCATATCAAGGCAAAAGAACTTGCATCTGCTCGCGAGCAAGGGATCAATCCTCATGAGAATGTTGTTGCAAATGATGGGATCGTTATTGTGATCCATAAAGATAATAATGTAAAAGACCTTACATTGGAACAGGTTAAGAACATCTATACCGGCAAGATCAGCAATTGGAAAGAAATTGGCGGACCTAGTCTTCCTATCGTTGTTATTTCCCGCGATGTATCTTCCGGCACCTTTGAAGTCTTTAATAAAATAGTTCTGAATAATGCAAAATGTATAGGCGGTGCTTTGATGCTTGCCTCCAATAATGCAGTAGTTTCCACTATTGCTACCACACCCGGTGCTATCGGTTATGCAGGTCTTGGCTACTTGAACGAGACAGTTAATGCTGTTAAGATCAACATAATTATGCCTTCCAAAAAGACCATCCAAAATGGTTCTTATCCCATTGCACGTACACTGCATATGTACACTAACGGTGCACCAAAGGGATTGGCAAAAAGATATATCGATTTCATTCTTTCGGCAGAAGGACAAAAAATAGTTGAAGAACAAGGATTCATTAGTGTTAGATAATTTTCTTGTAAACCCTGAAAAAGCCTCTTTCGATAATTCTTACAATTGGCTCTTTCAGGGTTGGTTCTGAAAAATGAAATCACGTTTAATATTCATTCTGGTCGTAGCCGGTTTAATTTTATTAAATATGATATTGGCTTGCACTCAGAAAACCAACCGGATAAATACTGCCGGCTCTACAACTGTTCTTCCCATCGTTCAGGCTGCAGCAGAAGTTTATATGCAGAATAATCCCAAAATAAATATCTCCGTACGCGGTGGGGGAACCGGGATCGGTATTAAATCTATGATCAATGAGACGATCGATATCGGCAATGCATCCAGAAAAATAAACAAACGTGAATCTGACCTGATAGATAAAAAAAATCTCATAGAAACAGCCATTGCTAAAGATGCGATCTCAATTGTTGTTCACAAAGACAACTCAATCGGTGAATTAACTTTAGAACAACTTAAAAAGATATATTCTGGAAAGATATATAATTGGAGATCAGTTGGTGGAAACGATAAAAAGATCATTGTAATTTCCAGGGATATTTCTTCCGGATCTTTTGAAGTGTTCAACGAAGTAGTGCTGGATAGTACAATGGTTAAAAACAATGCGATGAAGCTTTCATCTAATAATGCAGTAGCAACCGCCGTTAGTTACACCCCCGGCGCTATCGGGTATATCGGATTGGGTTATGTGAAAGATAACCTTAAAGTGCTGAAAATTGATGGAGTACTTCCAACCTGCGAAACAGCAATGAACAATGAATACAAATTAACAAGGTTTCTATATATGTATTCAACGGATACTCCGAAGAAACTGGCTCAGAATTTCATTGATTTCATCCTTTCCGATGAAGGACAGAATATCGTGGAAGAACAAGGTTATGTGAGGATAAAATGTTTCGAGTAATAAAAAATCTGCGGCGACGATTCGAAAAGCTATTAAAAAATAATATTACCTTTCGGATGGTTGAAAACCTCCGAAATGGTAATTTGCTCATAGTCAACCATTGCGAAGGTCAAGACCATTCGCAAGGTTATGTGAGGATAAATAGTGAATAATTTTAAAGAGAAAATATTCAAAGGTATCACTTATACTGCTTCATTATTTACAATTATTGTTCTCTTTGGCATTATTGCAACTTTGTTTTCAGAAGGTCTGCCAATCTTGAAGTACGTGAATATAAAAGATTTTTTAACCAGTCCGAACTGGCATCCTACCCACATCCCTGCCGATTTTGGAACTCTTTCACTCATCGTTGGTTCGCTGGTGGTAACTACCGGAGCATTGATCATCGCCATTCCGCTGGGCTTAGGTTCTGCCATCTATATATCGGAAATTGCCGGACCTCGTTCAAAAGAAATAATCAAACCAATTATCGAACTTCTGGCAGGAATTCCATCCGTTGTTTACGGTCTATTTGGAATGGCATTTCTCTCTCCATTCCTAATAAAAGTTTTTGGAATTCCCACCGGATTAAATGCCTTTTCTGCTTCGATCGTTCTGGGAGTGATGGTAGTTCCCATAATATCGAGTATGAGCGAAGATGCACTTTCCACGGTTCCCAGAAACTTGCGGGAAGCTTCTTTTGCATTGGGAGCAAATAAGTGGGAAACTATTGTTAAAATAGTTTTACCGGCAGCTCGTTCAGGAGTTATCAGCAGTATTATGCTTGGTTTTGGCAGAGCTATCGGTGAAACAATGGTCGTGATAATGATAGCCGGCGGGGCTGCACAAATTCCCACAAGTATATTTCAGCCGGTACGTCCGATGACGGCAGCTATTGCTTCTGAGATGGGAGAAACAGTTATCGGCAGTCCGCATTTTCACGCTCTTTTTGGAATTGCTATCGTTCTGTTCATTATCACATTCATTACCAATTTGATAACGGAATTCGCATTTTTGAAGAAGAGGAAATAAAAAATGGCAACGAACAATTATTGTTGGCTTTGCGAAGCAAAACGACAACTTCTTCTAAACAAAACTAACAATTGTCCTTCTGAGGAATCTCTCAATCTCACGCACGAAGAATCTCGTGAGAATTCTTGCAGCTTTACTTCTCGTAAAATTATGAGATCCTTCCGTCAAAAGCCGGACATTGTCCAAAGAGCAACTTGCAAGTTATGTCCAGTCTTCGTCCCGAGTGCCTTCGAGAGCAAGCAGGAATACAGTAGCGAGTCTGTGGAAGGTATCTTCCTACAACTTGTTCCGAAGCAATCTCAGGTAAAAGAGAAATAAAATGACTAAGAGAGAATTAAAGCAGTTTATCGGAGTTAACGCTCTACGGCTTTTCATTGTTGTCACAGCTTTATTCCTGATTTTGTTTTTGTATGTGATAATCTCTAAGGGCGGCAAGATGATCTCGTGGTCATTCATATTTGAATCACCAAAAAAATATATGACGGAAGGCGGTATATTCCCTGCTATTGTGGGAACATTCTGGCTTACCATCATCTCGATCGGGATTTCATTGCCACTTGGAGTTTTTACTGCAATTTATATGGTTAGTTATGGAAAACCTGCCTGGTTCGTGAGATTTGTCCGAGTAGCAATCAATACACTTGCCGGTGTACCTTCTATTATTTACGGATTATTCGGGTTAACTGTATTCGTTCAACTGATGAAATTCGATGTTTCCATTCTTGCCGGTTCACTCACTTTGGCGGTTCTGGCACTTCCGGTTATGATCAATGCCAGCGAAGAAGCTTTGCGAGGTGTTCCACAGGATTTCAGGGAAGCTTCTCTGGCACTGGGTGCTACAGAAAGACAGACTATTTTGCGAGTTCTTCTTCCCACTGCTCTTCCCAATATTCTCACAGGAACCATCATCAGCATCGGTCGTGTGGCAGGTGAAACCGCTCCGATCCTGTTCACTGCCGCTACCTTCTACACTCGAAGATTACCTACATCAGTAATGGATGAAGTAATGGTACTTCCCTATCATATTTATGCTTTAATGACTGAAGGCGCACACGCCGATAAACAAGTTCCTATTGCTTATGGAACCGCTGTAGTTTTGCTGGCACTGGTTCTACTTGTAAGTGCTGTTGCAATAATAATAAGATATAATATAAGGAAAAAAAGAAAATGGTAAATGCACATATTAGAACAGAAAAATTGAATTTATGGTTCAGTGAAAAACACGTTCTGCAAGATGTTAATATCCCTGTTTATGATAAAAATATTACTGCTTTGATCGGTCCTTCCGGCTGCGGAAAATCTACCCTTCTTCGGTGTTTCAACCGTATGAACGACTTGATACCGGAAGCAAAGATAAAAGGAAAAGTTTTTCTGAATGAACAGAATATTTACGAACCCAGAATTGATGTAACACGGGTTCGCACCAAAGTCGGAATGGTTTTCCAGCGTCCCAATCCATTCCCAAAATCGATTTACAATAATATCGCTTACGGTTTAAAAATTCGCGGTAAAAAAAAATCTGTGATCAATGAAACAGTAGAAAAAAGCCTGAAGGAAAGTTGGTTGTGGGATGAAGTAAAAGACAGGCTGAATGAGTCTGCATTATCACTTTCCGGTGGACAGCAACAGCGATTATGCATTGCACGGGCATTGGCGAACAGTCCGGATATTATTCTTTTAGATGAACCTACATCTGCTCTCGATCCGCAATCTACAGCAAAGATAGAAGAGCTGTGTATGGAATTGAAGAAAAAAGTTACTATCCTCATTGTAACTCACAATATTGCTCAGGCAGGAAGAATTTCAGATTACACTGCTTTTATGTATCTTGGTGATATGGTGGAATTCGGAGAAACAAAAAGATGTTCACCGTTCCAAAAGATAAACGGACCGAAGCGTATTTGAGCGGTGTGTTTGGATAATCCGTAAGGAACATATCATGTTGAATAAAAAGCTAACGGAATTAAAGAAATTATTGATCGAAGAATCATTGATAATTGAACGAATGCTCGATTTTTGTTTTAAGGGATATATTGAGAAAAAAAATGATAAAATTAATCAGGTATTTGCCATGGAAGAAATGGTAAATTCTTTGGATAATAAAATCGATGATTTCTGCACTAGTTTAATAGCATTACACAATCCGGAAGCTAAAAACTTGCGTATCGTATTGGTTATTTCCAAGATTAACAACGATTTGGAAAGAATGGGCGATCTAGCTTTGAACATAGCCAAAAGTTATCTATTTCTCATAAATAAACCATGTTACAAACCCGTCTTAGAATTAGCCAAATTGGCAAAAGATACAAAAAGTATGCTGCAAAGTGCTATGAGTGCCTTTATCTATGAAGATATAGAACTAGCAGAAGAAGTGCGAGCCAGAGATTATTTTATAGATCGACTGCACGACCGCATTTTTAAGATACTGATAAATAATATGAAGATTTCTGTTGAAATCGCTTTGAATTTAAATAGAATATCTAAGAATTATGAACGGATCGCAGACCTCTCTACGAATATTGCAGAAAATACGATATATATGTGTGAAGGCAATAATGTGAAACATGATCATGAACTTTTAAAGGTTCAAAACAATGAAGGATAAAGAGGAAGAAATAAATGGATAAGACAATTGCACTCGTCGCTCACGATAATCAAAAAGTGAATATGGCGGAATGGGCAAATAAGCACAAAAAGCAATTAAGCATGCACAATCTGGTAGGAACAGGGGGAACCTGTAAAACCGTAGAAAGTGTTACAGGCATTAAAGTGCAGGCTTTAGGACACGGTCCGGATGGTGGCGATATTGTTTTAGCAAATGAAGTATTGCAGGGGAACATCGATGTTCTCATCTTCTTTATCGATGCAAGAACTCCACACGGACATGAACATGATATTCAGACATTAGTAAGAATTTGTGTGTTGAAAGACGGTCCCATTGCTTTGAATAAAAGAAGTGCCGAACTTATGTTCTCATCGGAAATGATGAAGGAGGAGGTAAAGTGAAAAAAATATTTTCTGCCTTATTTTTACTGATCCTGCTGGCAGGATGCAGTAAAAAGAGTCAAGTTGACCTGCTTGGTGCAGGAGCTACATTTCCCCAACCTTTGTATGAAAAAATGTTTGCTGAATTTAAAATGGAGACCGGAATCAAAACAGGTTATCATGGTATCGGTTCCGGTGGCGGTATTTTCCGTTTGAAAAATAAGCAAACAGATTTTGGAGCAACCGATATCATCGTAAATAATAAAGATTTTTCCGAAGATATCGTACATATACCAATTTGTATGGGTGCTGTAGCCATTACATACAATCTTCCCGCTAACCCGCAGATAAACTTCACTCCGGAAGTTCTAACTGCGATCTTCACTGAAGATATCACTAATTGGAATGATAAAAAGCTCACTGATTTGAACCCTGATATTGTACTTCCAAATCAAAGGATATTAGTTGTTAACAGATCAGATGAGAGTGGAACAACAAACATCTTTAATGACTATCTGTGCAAAGTGAGTAATAAATGGAAAGGCTATAAGAAAAGCCCTCTTAAAAAAATGTTCGAACTATCAGCTTCCAATAATTCTGCAATGGCAATACTAATCAAAGAAACTTTCGGTTCCATCGGTTATATGAGTCTTTCTTATGCACAATCTAATAAAATTCCCTGTGGTAAAATTATGAATCTGGCAGGAAACTTCATTGCACCCGAATTGCAATCAGTAAGCAGTGCGGCAGAATGTGAAATTCCTGATGATACAAAAATATACATTACAGATACTAAGGCGGAAAATGGCTATCCTATCAGCAGTTTTTCCTGGCTGATTCTTTATAAAGATCTGGGATTTATGGAGAAAGAAAAAGCAGAAAAGCTGGTAAAATTGGTAAACTGGATGTTACATGATGGACAGAGATATTCATCATCACTGCACTATGCAGAGTTACCGGAAAAAACAGTACAAAAAGCAGAAGCTTTGCTGAAATCCATTACCTGGAATAATGAAAAGATAAAATGAGGAGTAAATATTATGTTGAGTGAAAAAATTGAGGAATTAAAAAAGAACATTATCGAAGAAGCAAACCTGGTTGAAACAATGATCGAACTTTCCCTTGATGGACTTCTAAAAAAAGATAGTTCCAAACTGGAAAAAGTATTTGAACTGGAAGAACAGATAAACAGCAGGGAAATAGAAATTGAAGAAGAGGTCATCAGCCTTATTGCTTTATACCAGCCAGAAGCGAAAAACCTGCGGACAATAATAATGATCTTGAAAATGAACAATGACCTTGAACGTATTGGAGACCTGGCAATAAACATCGTGCAGAGTGCACAATACCTCATCAGGAAACCGTTCATCAAGAAACTGATCAACCTGCCGGCTATGGCAGAAGAAACGCAGAAAATGCTGAAGAATTCCATCACTGCTTTCATAGATGAGAATACCGATATGGCAAAACAGGTCTGTATCGACGATAATATAGTAGATGACCTCAAAGAGCACATTTACCGCGTACTTATCACGTATATGATAGACGATCCGACAACTATTAAAAGAGCGTTCCATATAAATAAAATATCTTCCAACCTGGAACGTATTGCCGATCTTTCCACAAATATTGCCGAAGACACGATCTATATGGCAAAAGGAACCGTGATAAAACATAAGGCGGAAATGGATTGATCAGATATTTACTTGTTTATAAATAAGAACAGAATTATAGATTCAATTGTATTCCCAGGGTGACTTAGGAAACAAGTTGAACATTGAGAGAATTTTCTCAAATATGAAATATAATAAAATTCCTTATGAGCATATTCTAAATTTTATTAGAAATAAAAAAATAAATAATATTTTTGATGTTATACTAACAAATTTATCTAAACTTAAAAAATTCAACTCAGTTGAGATCAGTATATTTGTTTATCCTATTAACAGGAAGCTAACCTCAAAAAATATTAAATTCAATCCATTTGAGGAATATGTTAGTGATATATTAGGTGAACAAAAATCAATATACATAAAAATTTCAGAACAATTCAAAAATTTTTTTGGTCTGATCTTAGGATTTATTATCACACTCGTCTTTTATATATTTAAACCTTCGGAACTTGTATCTATTGAATCAGTTATTTCTGTTTTCGGAGCTTATTTAATTGGCAAGGAAATGTGGAATGATATAGAAAAAGCTTTTATAAGAATCTCAAAAAATCTGCCTGTCCGTTATGAAAAAAATAATTATGCGTATAAATTTGAAAAGTATTCAATTTTAACTTATTATTCTTACCTGGCAAAAAAATTACGATACGGGAAAACTACGCTTATGCCGGAAAAAATGAATTTTATAACGCAAAGTAATTCTCAAACTGTTAGAATGTTCTTCAAGACAAAAACAATAAAAACACTCAATAGTAAATCAGCTCACATTCTTTCGGTTCATATTGATCCTGAATTGATCAAAGATTTCATTGATGATGGATTTATGCTCAGTGTAAGAGTTACTTTCAATAAGAAAATCCTCTGGATTACGAAATCATACGAGTTTATCCAGTCCTACTATAATAATTTAACCGGATGTTTAGACGAAAATGGAAAATGGATCGATGATGCAGTTTTTTTTAGAAGATTGAATAATTTTAGAAAAATCAATCATTATATTTATTCCAAAATCATTGATAATAAAAGACTGGTTCAATTCATTTAAATCTTAATTTGATATAGCGTAAACTATTTTGTTCTTATGGAATAAAAAGGTTTCTAATCGGTGTCTGTCCCAGCTTGGGAACACAATAAACATCTGGTTCTTCCGGTTGTGCCGGATTGAGTCATCATAGAAAAAAAACTTCTCCCTTCAGATAATAAATTTGACAGTTCAAATCCAGAATTTTTTATAACTACAAAATTTCAAGGAGTTAGTATTCAGATGATAATTATGATCTTCAAGCTGTTGGGTTCACTCGGAGTTTTCCTTTATGGAATGCGGGTTATGAGCGATGGTCTTCAGAAAGTTGCCGGCAACAGGATGCAGGCAATTTTGAACTATATGACGAATAACCGTTTCCTTGCTGTGATGACCGGTTTTTTGATCACGGCTTTGATCCAATCGTCTTCTGCAACCACTGTGATGGTAGTGAGTTTTGCTAATGCCAGTTTACTTAGTTTATCTCAGTCGATCGGCGTTATTATGGGTGCAAACATTGGAACTACAGTAACCACCTGGATAGTTTCGTTTTTCGGTTTCAAATTCAATATCACTTCTATAGCACTTCCCATAATTGGTATTGGACTTCCGTTTATTTTTTCCAAACTCAGTAAGCGTCGTGACTTTGGAGAAGTTCTGATCGGTTTCGGTCTTCTATTCCTGGGACTGGCATTTTTAAAAGAATCTGTTCCCGATATAAAAAATAATCCGGAGATTTTAGCTTTCCTGCAGAATTATACGGACCTGGGATTTTTATCTTTCCTGATCTTTGTGGGAGTGGGAACGATCTTAACAGTAATAGTGCAGTCATCCAGTGCAGCAATGGCTGTTACTGTAACAATGGCTTTCAAGGGCTGGATCGATTTCCCAACCGCTGCCGCTATCGTGCTGGGAGAAAACATTGGAACGACCATAACAGCTTTTATAGCTTCGATCGGAACCAACGTTAATGCGCGTCGAGCCGCACGTGCTCACATGCTTTTTAATATTTTCGGCGTTATCTGGATAGCTTTCATCTTCCGGTATTTCCTGAAATTCGTGTTGTCTTTAACTCCGTGGGATGAAACCATTCAATCGAATCTACCTTTGAACCTGTCATTATTCCATTCCATTTTCAATATTACGAATACAATTATTTTCCTGCCTTTTGTTTCCTGTTTTACTGTTCTGGTAACAAAACTGGTAAAATCGAAGGATCGGGATATTTTCAAAGAATACACACTTACCTATATTTCCACAGGGCTACAGGATACAGCGCAGTTAAACATCTTGAACGCAAAGAGCGAGATCGGGAAAATGGCAAATGTAACCGAGAAAATGTTCAAAACGTTCCTGGAAGTATTTAATAATCCAGACAAAAAAATGGGCGATAAGATCGAGGAACTTAAAGAACAGGAAGAACTTACAGACCGGATGCAGGAAGAGATCACAAAATACCTGCTGGAATGTACAAAAGAAGAATTGAGTGAAACCAGTGTGAAGAACGTTAATGCTATGATGAGGATCGTTCATGAGCTGGAAAATATCGGTGATAGCTGTTACAAATTATCTTTATTATCCCAGAGGAAATATAATAAAAATCTTACTCTGCATCCAAAAGCTTTTGAAGAGATCAAAGATTATTCCGAGCTTATCTTTCAATTTGTAGATTTCTATAAGACTCATCTAAATGAGCATTTGCATAAAAAAGACCTTGATATGGCTCTTGAACTGGAAGATGAGATCGATGAAACCAGGAACAAACTGAGAAAAGCCACCAGCAAACGCCTGCAGGATGGCGCCGAAGTACGATCTGAACTGCTATACCTGGATATATTGAAGAACTTCGAGCATATTGGTGATAATTCCTTGAATATCGCGCAGGCATTAAGACAGATTTATTAGAGATGTGATTTTTTAGAGTGGGTGACTTGGAGAGTGGGTGACTTGGAGAGTGGGAGACTTGGAGAGTGGGTGACTTGGAGAGGGGGTGACTTGGAGAGGGGGTGACTTGGAGAGTGGGTGACTTGGAGAGTGGGTGACTTGGAGAGTGGAAGACTTAGAGAATTGAGTCAGAATGCTCGACTCTACGCAGGCTTTCGAGTCGAAATATAATTATTCTTTATTAAATAATATCAATCCAAAAATACCATGAAAAAGAAAATAAACAGATATTATCATTTGTGCCCAACTTGCATCAATAAATTCCGTTACTCCGGGAACATCATTAAGTAGCTTCACAGCGATAATTCCAACAACTACAGCAGCGAGTGTGAGATGATTTGTTTTGTGGTATAGTGAATAATCTCTTTCATCCAAATCCCGTTTTCGTAAGAAATTATAAATAAATGCTCCACCTCCCATGCCGATTGGTAAACCTTCCAACATGCCTACAGGTTTCTTGTTGATGATTAGAAACAGGATAAATATAGCTCCCGTAATTATTTCAAATGTAAAATTCAATACACATGTTTTTCTTGTTATTATATTTTTCATATTCTCTCCTTTTTTCTAATTTTTAAGAAAATATAACAACCCTAAAGAGCCTCTCGTGATAAGCCCAAAGGAGATAAAACCATGAAACCAGTTGTAACCAGGAAATTTGAAGTAAATGATTGCCATGATCGCTCCCAGAAATGATATGTGCAGGGCAGAAGCTTTGAATAAAAGTACCATCTCCCGCTCATCCGGCATGTCCCTGGTAGCAATTAATCCTGCAAAAAACAGTATTAAACCAAGCAAACCGATATCTCCAAGACTCAATGTTAAAATAAATACTAAAATTCCTGAAATTACTTCGATACTAAAGAATAATGTGTTGTTCCCTCTAATTTTCATTTTTCCTCCATATAAAATATTTCTTCAATCGACACATCAAAGACTTTTGCTATCAGCAAAGCCAATCTAACCGACGGATTGAATTTCCCCTTTTCGATGGCTATTATCGTCTGACGTGAAACTCCTACTTCTTTTGCAAGCTGCTGCTGGGTCATCTCGCCATTCATAAATCTGAACTGCCTTAACTTATTTTTCAGCTCATCCAATTTTAGCCTCCTCAATTTCACTCACGAGTCAAAGTTATTTTTTGTTTACTTTGTGTCAAGTATTGTTTACATTTTGTTGTGTTTTGTTTACCTTTCCAACACAGAGACACCAAGACACAGAGAACACAGGATTAAAACCTGGTAAAACAGCATCGGCACGTTCAGAAGTTTTGTTCTCTCTTGCACTGAAGCTCCCCTTCGTAAGGGGAGAAAGAAAAACGAAGTTTTTCAGAGGGGTTTAATACATTCAACAGGAAACCTGTTATTTTATCTTCTTGCTGAAAA
Organism: Candidatus Cloacimonadota bacterium; assembly: GCA_030595905.1. Classification (GTDB taxonomy): domain Bacteria; phylum Cloacimonadota; class Cloacimonadia; order Cloacimonadales; family TCS61; genus JACNIV01. The sequence goes on from JAUVLE010000021.1 coordinate 11,707, forward strand.
ATTAAATGGCTTGACTGAAATTAATAATTTTCACCTTTGTTAAAAAGGAAAGGAAATGGGATATTTACAAGAAGATTAGAATAATAATAAACATTGTAGTATGCTGAAAAAGGAGTGCATAAAACTCGCACTGCTCATAGCCAAACCGTTAGGAAAAACATGAAGAAAGGAATTCAAATCACTTTAATTGTCTTAATTGTCCTGATTGCAATATTTGCACGGGTTGTAACTATAGGTTGATTTTATCTTATCGGCATGGCATCAATACCAATTTTAGTAATAATACATTGCAAAATTCATTTCAATTCAATGAACTATCTCTCTCAAAAGAGACGAAAAAACTATTTAAAAATATTTATTTCGCATTTTCTTTTTTTATGCCTATTCTTTTTTCAACATGAATATGGTGATTCACCTCAGTCATTTTCTGTTTTAGAAAATACTTTTGGAATAAAAAATGAATTATTACATAATAATGGATTTCTTATTTGGGTAATCTCTTTAATAGCTTATATCTTTTTAAGCAAAAGGATTCTGAAAGATGCCAAAGCAGATAGAAAAATTCTAAACTCATAGCTCCATCAATTATCTCTCCGGGCTATTCAATTCTATAGTCTGTAATTTTGTATTCCAACCTTGAAAGGGTCAATTTGAAAACCCTGAAAACGTTTCTTTTCAAGATTTCTCCCTGTTTAACGCTTTCAGGGTTGATACGATATTTAAAAAAACAACCTTGAAAGTGCTAATCAGAAAGAATAACTTAAAGAAGCATTTTCAAGGTTTATCCGTGTGTATCCGTGAGCTATAAAATCACATTCTCCTGGTATTCACAAACAAACGATAACCGTGTAATATCCGCAAAACATATACAATATTTTCAGAAATCCTGTAAATGATCCGGTACTTTTTATAAACAAGTTGCCGATAATCAATATTAAGAATCTCATATTCCGGGATCAGCGGATTTCGTTCGGGAAAACTCTCCAAAGAAAATATCGCTTTTTCAATTCTATCGATGAATTTCGTTGCTGTTTTAATGTTATCTAATGCGATGTATTGCCAGATTTCTTCAATATCATTTTGTGCAGATTCTGTGATACTGATCTTATATATTTTTTTCACTTCTGAATCTCTTGAAAAAAGTTTTTGCATCTTCTGTTCTACCCGATTTGATATCCATTTCAGCTTTTGTTAATTTCTGCATTATTTCAAATGCTCTCATCATTTGTTCATATTTGGAAGCATCGAGAAGAACAGCTTCTGCTTTTCCATTTTTTGTGAGAATGACAGGTCTTTTTGTGTTATGGATCTGCTTTAAAATATTACTTGTGTGTTTCTTTAGTTCCGTTATGGAAAGAATATCTTGAGTTATTTTCAACTGCATATAATCCTCCTATCAGATTATAATTTAATACTATATTAAATTTGAATTCAAGACCAAATAAAGTTTTTTAAAAATTGTTGGCAAGGAAAATTTTAAAAGGTCGATTTGAAAACTTTGAAAACGGTTGCCCGCAGAGGAATTCTTTCACATAGACCTTTTCAACGGTTGGAATCAATGATGAAGGGGATGAATAAAAACCGTTGAAAAAGTTCAGCAGGAAAAGAATTACTTTTAAAACTTTTTCAAGGTTCTCCATCTACTCACAGAAAAATAAAATGGCTTGACGTAGATTAATAATTTTCATTTTTTCACTTTTGTAACAAAGGCAAAGGAAATGAAATCTTTACAAGAAGCTGAGAATAATTTTTCGCATAAGGTGCTAATATGGCATATTATACGTGATATGTCGTTTATGAAGTAGTAATGCTTCATATGAAAAAAAGAATTATGTCCGTCTTAAAGGTACAGCTAAATCATCCCGGAAGACAAAAACGCTTTGTGTTAGGCAATGGCTATCAATTAATTGGTGGTAGGGTAGTCAGAGAATGGAATGATGACGAAACTCATTATCGCAAATTTTTATACCATAATGGTATATATTTAGATAGCATTTGTGATAAAATACCAAAAAAATCAAAACTATTTTTTTGGGGCGAATGGGAAGGAAATTCATTTTTTCAACAATTAACAAATCCTGATTCTATAATTCTACCTAATGGAATACATGAACCTTTCCATTCTATTGCACCAAGAGGAAGGCAGAACACTGATCCATATGTGTTTGGCAATTATTTTAAATACGCTACATGTAAGCAAACAGGTAAATTATGTTATTTATGTGCTGGTTCATTGATTTTATTTGGCACAACTTATCCATCGTTAAATATATTCTACATAGATACTGTTTTTGTAATTAAAACTCATGAAAGTGCTATTGATGTCTGTGCCAATGTAGCTACTAATTATACACATATTTATAAGGAAGAAACACTTGAACAATTGAGTCAAGAGTATATAGATCATCCCCCATCAAATACCAAAAAGTTATATCATAGCCAATCTTGGTGGGATAATAATAAATATTTCAGCTTTGTTCCATGTAAATTAGGTCACAATGGTGATGGATTTGAGCGGTTAAAAATAAATTTAAATAATCGATTTTTAAATTTATCATCAAATCCTCAAGCAACATCCTATTTTCCACATTGCGATTTTGACCCAGAAGAAATATGGAATCTGATAGTTAAAATGACTTTAAAACAAGGATTTTCGTTAGGTATAAGATTTAACGAACCAACTAGTTTTAACTTATCCTTAGGATATGCAAACCGCCAAACATTGTGTGCAATAAACAAAGAAAGATATCACAGTGATAAATTAAAGTAATGAGCCTAATCAGATTAATACTTGAATATGAAAACTTATTTGACGACGAGCCTAAAGGTATTGATTTTTACCTTAATGGAATAACTAAAGAAGTATTAATTCAAAATGCTTTATATTATTGCTCATTATCAACAAAAATTGAACCTGAACTTAACTATCTTTTCTATCCATTCTTACTGGAAAGTGATAAGGAAACAAAATATGAGAAGAGTTTGAAAAACAAAGTCTTAAAATTTCTTAGCAAAGAAAAGGTTATCCCTGTAATTATTAATGTTAGAACAAGTTTAAAGTTTTTTGAACTCGTACAGGGATATGATTCCGAAGAAAATATTGATTTGTCAGAATCCGCAATAAGGCAACGATTGCTGAAAGTGTATCTGTTGCTAAATAAAAGATATAATGGAAACTTTCCTAATAAGGAAAATCTAAACGAGATGATTGTTGCTCAATCTCTTACCCACTCTATTTATTCTGACATTAATTATCTTCATTTAAGAGTTACTGAGCTTATTAAAGCCTGTTTGTTTATGGAATATTGTAAAGAAAATATTCCATCTCATTTTAAGATATTTCTTCAAGAATATGGGATAACCAAATGGCAAGAGTATATTACATATCTACATCAAATAGGGATGCTGATTGTAGAGAGAAATATTAATGAGCCCGTTAAGTCAATTACAATACCAATTGACGATAAAAATTATGCTAAGAAAGTTATATTTTTTGATAAATTCTGTCTCCAAAATATTTATCATAACGACCAAGATTACACAAAAATAAAGTCTAATCCAGTAATAAAAAATGAAAAAACTGGAGAATATTACATTATTTTTGAACAGTTCTTTATTGAGAAAATGTTCAAAGGATTGTATTTTACATTCAAGAATATTAATAACTTATTAAAAGGTTCTAATGAATTTATTACCTCTTCAAAATTTAAGAGTGATATTGGACTTAAATTTTCCGAAAAGGTGTTAATGAATAAAACATTAAAGGATTCTCTTGGAAATAAATACAAACATCTTGGATATGAAGAATTACAGAAGCAAGGGTGTCCTGATTACTATATGAGAGATGGTAAAAATATTTTTTTGTTTGAATGCAAAGACAATTTAATTAAGAAGGAAGTTGCAGAATCTGGTAATATTGACGATTTTATTGAAGAATGCAAGCATATCTTCTTGAATAATAAAGAGGGGAAACCTAAGGCGATCAAACAATTAATAAAAAATATTACCGAGATTAGAAAAGGAAATTTAACCGAAGATAAGGGGATTAATGTCAGAGATAATGTTATTTATCCCATTATTATCGTTCATAATAGTATATTTTCCCTAACAGGGATTAATGCCTTGCTTAATGAATGGTTTTTTACTGAAATAGAATCTCAAAAAATTGATAAGCGTAATATTAAAAATCTAACAGTAATAAATATTAACTCGCTCATTTTATTTCAAGGCTTAATTTCTCAAAAAAATTATGGTATTAGGAAATTGATTGATACTTACTGGGGAGAATATGAAAAATTTACTAGTAAAAAATATCCAACTCCTGAAATAGTAGTTAGCGAATTATTCAACGTATCAAAATCATTTGATAAACATGTTGAGATTATGCTTAGCGATAAGAATATATTTACAAAGGAATTAAAGAGATATAATGATTATTTTTTAGAAGAAGATGATTGATCTTTTAACAAGATGAAATACTTACTACACACAACAATGTATAATCCCAGCTTTCTTCCGTTTATAATATATTAACCTTGAAAAGGTCAATCAATCTGAAACCCTGAAAACGTTTCTTTCAAGATTTCTCCCTGTTTAACGCTTTCAGGGTTGATACGATATTTTAAAAAATCCAACCTTGAAAGTGCCAACCAGAAAGAATAATTGATGGAAGCCTTTTCAAGGTTTACAATATCACATTCTCCTGGTATTCACCGAATTCTTCGCGAAGCACACCGCAGATATCACCGAGCGTTGCATAAGATTTTACAGCTTCCAAAATATGCGGCATCAGGTTATCGTTGGAATTTGCTGCTTGGCGGATATCTTCCAGTTTGGTTTTAACGATCTCGTTATTTCGTTCGTTTTTAACTTGTTCTAACTGTTTACACTGGTTTTCACCAATTATCGGATCGACTTTCAAGAGTTCAGGTTTATTTTTTTCTTCTGCAATAAATTCGTTCACGCCCACCACAATGCGTTCTTTTTTTTCAATGGATCTTTGATAATCGAAAGCGCTATTTTGAATATGCTGCTGCACATAACCTTTCTCGATGGCAGAGACCATACCGCCCATTTTCTCGATCTTTTCTATCATCTCACCCGCTTCTTTTACCATATCGGAAGTAAGTGATTCCACGAAGTAGGAACCAGCGAGAGGATCGATGGTATTGGTCACTCCGCTTTCGTGTGCAACTATCTGCTGCGTGCGAAGTGCGATCTGCACAGAATCTTCGGTGGGAAGAGCCAGCGCTTCATCGCGGGAATTTGTGTGCAGACTTTGCGTTCCACCCAGAACGGCAGCTAATGTTTGAATAGCAACCCGAACAATATTATTATCCGGCTGCTGGGCTGTGAGAGTACATCCGGCTGTTTGGGTATGGAAACGCAGCATTAAAGATTTCGGGTTGGTCGCTCCAAATTTTTCTTTCATTATCTGTGCCCACAAAAAACGTGCGGCACGGAATTTGGCTACCTCTTCCAGCAGATCGTTATGTGCATTAAAGAAGAAGGAAAGACGCGGAGCAAAATCATCTACGTTCATACCGCTTTCGATAGCTGCTTTCACATAAGCAACTCCGTCTGCCAGGGTGAATGCAATTTCCTGAGCTGCAGTGGAACCAGCTTCTCTAATGTGATATCCGGAAATCGATATTGTATTCCAGTTGGGAACTTCTTTGCTGCAATATTCAAAAATATCGGTTATCAATCTCATAGATGGTTTGGGCGGAAAAATATAAGTTCCACGGGCAATGTATTCCTTTAAAATATCATTCTGGATCGTTCCTCTCAATTTATCTGCACTAACTCCCTGTTTTTCTGCAACAGCGATATACATTGCCAGCAGCACAGCCGCAGGAGCATTGATGGTCATGGATGTGGAAACTTTATCGAGGGGAATGCCGTCAAAAAGAACTTCCATATCTGCCAACGAATCGATGGCAACTCCAACTTTTCCCACTTCACCTTCGCTCATCGGGTGGTCACTGTCGTAACCCATCTGCGTGGGAAGATCGAAAGCAATGCTGAGTCCAGTTTGTCCCTTTTGCAGCAGGAATTTGTATCTTTCGTTGGATTCCTGTGCATTCCCAAAACCTGCATATTGACGCATCGTCCACAAACGCCCGCGATACATCGTGGGTTGAACTCCGCGAGTGTACGGATAAACTCCGGGAAAACCGAGTGATCCTTCATAACTTATATTTTCGGTATCTTCCTTTGTATATAGTCGATTAATCTCTTTATCTGAACCGGTGAGGAATTTTTCCTTTCTTTCCGGGAATCTGCTTAAAGTTTTTTCCACTGATTTTTCAAAAAGCTCTTTCTGCTCTTTAAATGACTTTGGCATAACATTCTCCTGAAAATTAATTCTGGGTTCAATTCCTATTTTACTTATTTTATGTCAAATATAAAAAAGCGGCATTTCTACCGCTTTCAATTCTATGTTTTATTATCTATCAGATAATTCCAACCAGTTTACCGATCTTTTCAAATTTTTCCAGAGCTTCGTCAAGTTGCTCTTTAGTATGTGTTGCCATGAAACTGGTTCTGATAAGTGTATCATTTGGTGGAACGGCTGGTGGAACGACCGGATTGATGAAAACACCTTCATCATCGAGCTGTTTCCACATTTTAAAGGCGTTCATCATACCTCCAACATGAAGCGGTATAACCGGTGTACAGGAATGTCCGGTATCGTATCCCATAGCCTTGAAATTTTTCATCATATAATGAGTATTTTCCCAGAGTTTATCTATGCGTTCCGGTTCTTCTTTCATGATCTTGCATGCTTCCAATACTGTAGCCGCAGAAGCAGGCGGTAGTGATGCACTGAAAATGAGAGAACGTGCACTATGTTTAAGATAATGGATCACATCTTTACTTCCGGCAATAAACCCACCTACGGAAGCAAGCGATTTACTAAAAGTTCCCATGATAAGTTCCACATCGTCCGTGCAGCCGAAATGCATGGTCGCACCAGCTCCTGTTTTGTGCAGTACTCCCAACGAATGTGCTTCGTCCACCATCACACTTGCATTATGCTTTTTTGCCAGCTTGCAGATATTGGGAATATCGGCAATGTCGCCTTCCATACTGAAGATACCATCAACAACGATCAGAGCACCTTTTCCGGCAACTTTATTTTTTAGAACAGTATCGAGATGTTCCATGTTGTTATGATTGTATCTTACCATTTTTCCCATGGAAAGCATACAGCCATCCAGAATAGAAGCATGATCGAATTTATCGGTAACAATATATTCTCCTTTATCTACCATTGCAGAGATAGCTCCGAGATTTGCCATATAACCGGCAGCAAATGCAAGAGAAGCTTCTTTACCAACAAGTTTTGCCAGCACATCTTCTAATTCTATGTGAATATCAAGAGTTCCATTCAGGAAGCGGGAACCGGCACATCCTGTGCCATATTTATCGGTTGCTTTTTTGGCAGCTTCTATTACACGCGGATGATTGGTGAGACCCAGGTAGCTGTTAGAACCCATCATTAACATACGTTTACCATTACAGGTTACTTCGGTATCTTGTTCAGAATCAATAATTCTGAAATACGGATAATGACCAAGTGCTATTAGTTCTTTAGCTTTCGTGAATCTTTTGACTTTATCGAGTAAACTCATTCATCCTTCTTTAAACATTTATTTAAAATTCAAAAGCGTAAAGTTGAAGCTTACTGTCAACAAAATAAAGTTTGTTACATGCAAATCCAATTTTTTTGAGAAAATTGACTCTCCTTACGAAGCTTCCGTCAGGGTCCAGACATATTCCGCTTCGTAATGCACAAATTCCTGAAAATTCAAGCAATATTTTTCCTCTTTTTCCTCACATAATTACTAACAATCACATATAATAAAGCTACAGCAGCAATTAGTGCACCGAGCCATTTGAGCGAAGTTAAAAAGCTGACAACAACACCTGCGATCAACACTCCGAGAAAGATGAACAGAATCGATTTCCAGAAGTTGAGCCCAAGAAGATAAGCAGCCAGAGAACCTGTCCAGGCACCGGTTATGGGAAGTGGAATCGCCACAAAGAACATCAAACCGATCTCTTCATATTTTTCAATAACTTCTGTTTTTTTTCTCGTTCTAGCAAAGAGCGCTTCCAGTATTTTTTTAAGGAAAGGAATTTTGAAACAAATTTTTACAACAAAATCAAAGAAAAGCAATATGAAAAATATCGGGATCATATTTCCTGCAATTGAGATAGGAATTACTTTCCAATAAGGCAATTGATATTTATGAATTCCGATCGGGATCGATCCGCGAAGTTCAAATATCGGGATCATGGAGATCAGGAAAACTTTAAATTCTACAGGAGCTTCCAATTTATCAACTATGCTTTTAAGTTTTGCTTTGATGCCTGAATGAACTGAAAGCGAATCTGTATCTGCAATTAGATAAATAGATAAAGACAACAGAATAATAATAATAAATATTATCTTCATTTTCCCCATCCTTCTTCTCCGATCAGTGGGACAAAAGTACATCCTCCATGGTAGGAAGTTACATATCCTTCTTCATTTTTTGTAACGATCACAAGTTCCTGATAAAACCTGCTTCCGGTGGGTATAATACATTTTCCGCCGGTGGTGAGCTGTCCGATCAGGCTTTCCGGAATTTCCGGTGCTGCTGCCGAAACAATGATCTTATCGAATTTGCTGCAAGCAGGATAGCCGCCTTCCCATCCTATCGTACCATCACCCGTTTTGTAATGGATGTTCTCGTAGCCCATTTCATTAAGCAGTGCTTCCGCTCTTCTAAGAAGCGTTCCGATGCGTTCGACAGTATAAACTTCCTTTGCCAGTTCTGCCAGAAGAGCTGTTTGATAACCCGAGCCTGTTCCTATTTCCAGCACTTTATCTTCCGGTTGGATATCTATCAGATCCATCATCAGGGCAACGATGTAAGGCTGCGATATTGTCTGACCTTCTCCTATCCCCAACGGGCAATCATTATATGAAAGATGCTTTATTTCGTCAGGTACAAATCGATGTCTGGGAATTTTTAAAAATGCGTTCAAAATCTTTTCCGAAGTAATACCACGCATCTTGATATGGCGTTCAACCATTTTTTTCTGCTGATCTTCGAATCTCATTTTTCCTCGAATATATGTGAATTTTCTACCCAATCTATGATCTTATCGAACGATCCTTTTTTTGTAAAATTCGGTACAATTGGAGTAATGGAAATATAATTTCCAGATATCGCCTTGAAATCGCTTCCTTCTTCATCGACCCAAAAAGGTTTCGCCCCGCCGATCCAGTATATTTTCTTTCCACGAGGATCAGTTTGTTCCGTTACAAAATCCTTATAACGACGCTGTCCGGTAAATGTGATTTTAATCCCTTTTATTTCGTCGATTTCCGTATTTGGTATATTTATATTCAGTACTTCATTATCACTTATCAGCTTATGAAGACCACCGTTCAACATCTTATTTACAAAATGGGCAGCCGTATCATATTTTTGATCTACTTTTGATGCAACCGATACAGCTACAGCTTTATATCCCATGAACATCGCTTCCAGAGCGGCGGCAACTGTTCCCGAATATAACACATCTTCAGCCATATTTTGTCCATTATTTATTCCGGAAATCACAAGATCTACCGGAGATTTTAAAATAACTTTTGCAGCTAATATCATGCAATCTGCAGGGCTGCCGGTGATAGCGTACCAATTCTTTTCTTTCTCAATTATCCGAAGTGGCTGATGCAGCGTGATGGAATGTGAAGTGGCACTCTGTTCTTTATCCGGTGCGATCACAATTATCTCATGTCCGCTTTCTTGAAGTTTTTTTGCCAGAGTATTTATTCCATGAGCATCTATGCCGTCGTCATTTGTTAATAATATTTTCATTTTTTCTCCAGTTTATGAGTTATCTCGAAAAACACGATTTTAATAAAATTCATTATATCCCTGAAATGAGAAATATAACTTCGCTGTCCTTCATAGATCGCAGCAACAGGAACGAAAACTATTTTCCCGCCTGCTTTAGCAAATTTTAAAATCACCTCTGTTTCGAACTGGTATCTTTTTGTTCGGAATTTCAGAGTTTTTATTAAATCCAAATTATACAGCCGATATCCACACTGCGAATCAGCGATCTTCTGCCTGGTAAATAGAACGTTTTGGAAGCACGGGAAATGCCCTGGACGTGATTGTCTAACCACACATTTATGAAGGCGCTATATACAAATTGAGTCCAAACC
>JAUVLE010000299.1 GCA_030595905.1 Candidatus Cloacimonadota bacterium
AGGAATTGAATATTCTACGGCAGGGTTGACAGCACAATCCGCGGTTGGCACTCATTCCTCCTAAAAAACTACTGAAAAGACATTCTCCGGAAAAGGAATAACACAAAGCTCCGTGCGCAAAGATTTCCAATTCAATTTTTGCTTTTCGGGAGATCTCGGTTAATTCCGGTAAAGTCAATTCACGTGCCAGGATAACTCTTTCGAAGCTTTTTGTATGAAGATAGTTTGTGCCCAGCGAATTATGGGTACCCATCTGCGTGCTGGCATGGATCGGGATTTTATTGAAGAATTTGTTCATTAGATAATACACGCCCCAATCCTGGATAATAAGAGATGAAACTGTGGTTTGAGAAAGCATATACAGTATATCGAGGAGTTTTGGTAGTTCATTGTTCTTTATCAAAGTGTTTAAAGTCAGGTATACTTTTAAACCTATTTTTTGAGATTCCTTGAGTAGTGATTGCAGTTGGTTGGGAGCGAAATTCTGAGCTTTACAGCGAGCGTTGAAACTTCTTAAACCAAGATAGACAGCATCTGCTCCGCCTTCCAGCGCTGCGTAAAAAGATTCGGTATTACCAACAGGAAGAAGAAGTTCTGGTTTCATTGAATTAAACCAAATTTATACTTCTGACATATACCAGCTTCAATCTCTGCTTTTGCTTTAAGAGTTTGCTTAATGAAAAATAGAGATAAATCCGGATTTTCCTCAGATAGAATAGCATCCTTAACATATTCTAATATTTGTTCAGATATTGTTCTATTTTCTTTTAGTACTTTTTTCTCAACTTTCTTTAAAATATTTTCCGTTAATTTGATTATTAAACTTTTCATAATGATTTTCTTCTTTACCTCTCATTCACAACTGCAACTTAAGTACTTAATTCTATGATTCTGTCATGTTTTGGGAAAATTTTTTTCGCGTTAATCCGTGGCTTCATTTTACAAAGTCTTTAACAAAACAACCGCAGTTGCAGATATTCCCTTTCCGCTTATTCCAAGCCCTTCTTCTGTTGTAGCCTTAATAGAAACATTATCGATTTCTGTTTGCAGGTCGGATGCTATATTTTTTCGCATTTGAAGAATATATTTCTGTAGTTTGGGTTCCTGAGCACAGATAGTTGTGTCGAGATTTCCAATCTTATAATCAGTATTATCCAATATTTTTTTAACTTCTTTTAATAATATCCTGCTGTCTATATCCTTGTATGTTTCGTCACTATCCGGGAAAAGTTGTCCGATATCTTCTGCTGCCAGAGCTCCCAGAATAGCATCGATAACTGCATGGATCAGCACATCCGCATCAGAGTGTCCTTCCAAACCTTTTTCAAATGGAATTCTCACTCCACCTAATATTAGTTTCCGAATTTCAACTAATTTATGAACATCGTATCCATATCCGATTCGCATTTCAACCTCTTTTTCAGCTATCAGCCTTTTAGCTATTAGCCTTTTAGCTATTAGCCTTTTGACTATTAGCTGTTAATTATATCAGTATAATGTTGATTGTGTGTAGTGATAGTTCACTGAACTGTCAGAAGAAGGTAGAACAATATTCTACCACTACAATCAGCCCTTCACACATCAACTAATCCACCGTGATCGACTTCGACACATTTTTGGGAACATCGGGATGTACGCCGTGGTCAGAGATTTTTAATCTATCTAATTTCGACATTTTTTTTATACTCATTTTCAGAGCAAGAAGCTGCAGAACAATTGTGGCAGAAAAAGCCGTCATCAAAGAGTCGCCGGTTTTTGGAAGAGGAATATATCCCCAGCCGTAATAACCTTCATCGTGAGGATTTATTCTGGCATTTTCCAGCAGTTTGTCATTTTCTTCTGCGATTATAAAAGTATCTCCTCCACGAATTTTATGTGTATTGATCTGGGAGATCGTAAGGTTAACGTCTCTTTCTTCGGGACCGGTTACATAAATAAGTGGATAATTCCTGTAAGCTTTATCAAAGAAATCAAAATCCTTAATGATCTCATCGAATAGTTCGGTTGCTTTTCCGGAAAGATTGAATGGATGGGTTTTTGAAAAAATATAATTACCGAATGCTTTTGTTATTTTTCTTCTTTCCTCAACTGAAATATTCTTTTTTTGAGCCAGTTCATAAATTTGATCGATACTTGAATTAAAATATTTTATCATTGCTTTCACGTTCTTTAAACCAAAGACCGTATTCTTTCCTAATATTGTATTCGGACCGTGTTTGAACTCAGAAGCTTCTCCACCTTCTGTATGATTAAGGACGGTTTCCCTGATCTTAAGAGCTCCTTCCTTTGCAACTCCTGTTATTTTGGTTGCCAGGATATGCATGGATGGTTCCATATATATTTTACTGGCAACATACTCTATCTGTTCTTTTGTAGTTTCAATGGTTTCTTTTATCAAATAAGGAATATCTTCGATTGATTTCAGACGTTTTTCCAGGATTTTTTTTAATTGCTTATTTGCATTTTTCTCAGATTTCAATTTTCTTTCCAAAACACTGATCGCCAGATAATAAAATAAAGTTATCTGGTTAATGAAACTTTTTGTAGCAGGTACGGCAATTTCGGGACCACAGAATATCGGGATGGATACGTCACTTTTTTCCTGACCCAGGGTGGAATTCATGTTATTTACAAGAACGATCTTTTTAATATTCAATCCCAGGTTTTCCACATCATTGAAAATATCTATAAGGTCTTTGGTCTCGCCACTTTGAGAGACTCCAATAATTACATCATTATCTCTCAGGCTTTTTGAATA
>JAUVLE010000125.1 GCA_030595905.1 Candidatus Cloacimonadota bacterium
GGAATGGAAAAGATGAAAACAACCAACCGGTAGGTTCAGGAATTTATTTGTATCGATTAAATATAAATGGGAAAACAGTTGCATCCAGAAAAATGCTCCTCATAAAATAATGGCGGACTTGTACGCCGTGGTGTATAAATCCTGATGAAATAATTTTTCTTGTTTTTAAAAAAATCTATCTAAAATTTAGTTTGACACCATTTGCAATTGAGAATTATTTGCATTTAGGAGAATTTGAATTAGCTTTTCTTTTTAATAAAGGAGCATAAATGTTCGGAATGGGAAAAGGACTCGGCAGGAGAAAAGGAAACAGAATACGCGGCGGTCGCCACGGACGGCATCGCAGAATGCCTGTTAACCTTAATGGAGCAATACCCGGTAACCAATACATTGTAAAATTTAATCCTGATAAAAAAACTGTTGAAATGGGAATATACGCCGGAAGCATTATCTCTGTGCAAAAAAATGAGTTCGATGATCCGAACATTATTGTTGCTGTTGGTGAAACCCGTTACATCATTCCCCGAATGATCGCCGAACAGATTTTAATAAAATAAATTCCCGCGAAAAACGCAAAATCAGTTCCTTCTGATCCCCCTTTTTAAGGGGGAATTAAAGGGGGTTAAAAACCATGCTCCGCAAAATAATAAATCTATTCAAAGAACGAAAAATAATCAGCCTATCTGATCTTGCCATCCATTTCAAAATAGATGAAAGCGCCATAGAGGCAATGCTGGAAACTCTCGAAAGAAAAGGATATATTAATAAACTGCACACCGAATGCAATTCCTGCTCTGCAAGCTGTAAAGGATGTTCCTTTGCAAGTGAGAAGGATTTTTATCAATTGAGATAAATTTCACATACATCTTTTTTCTGTCATTCTTAACTATCCCTGTCATTCCCGCGGAAGCGGGAATCTATTTCATTTCTTTTTTCGTGGATTCCCGTTTTCACGGGAATGACAGAAAAAAAAGGCGAGAATGATGGAACAAAAATATGAGAATGATAATTCAAGAAAAGAATGATCTCTCTTTAATAGAATTACATAAAAGTATTTTCCTTGACGCTAAGAAAATAAACACAATTTTTGATTTAGCGTTTTTGGGAGATAATTAATATGAAGATTTTTTCTCATATCAGCTATTTTAAATTTAGTAGATCGAAAATCCTGCCGACAGGATTTTCGACTATAAATAAAAACAAAGGTATAAATGGTAGAGATAGAATACCCAAATCGAGTGCATAAACGTAATATTACATTTATGCAGTAGTTTGTATTGTACGCCATAAATAAACTCTGGTAAAACAAATGTGTAAATATAGATATGAAGATAAAGAATCTAATAGATATGGCAAGCCATGTATATATCCCAATTTCTTTGCTAAACATAAAGAAAAATTTATAGAAGGTTTATCAGTTGATAAGGATGGTTATTGTTTATTTCATAGTAAGAATAATCAATGGAAAATAGATAATGATTTTAGAGGCAAGTTATTAGAATTAATAAAAGTAATTTCGGATATACATTCTAATGTAGAGAAATATAAATGGCATTACTTTTTTTCTGGATTCAATTTCCCAAATTATGATTCATTTAATTTTGATAAGGCGAAATTTATTAATGCTATTGACATGTCATGTTGTAACTTTGATTGTCGCGTTGAATTCCTCAACATGACTATTAGCTCACTTAATATTAAACATGCTACGTTTAATGAAAAAATTTATTTTAACAACGTTGACTTCAAAAATTCTTCATATTCATGTAATGCTATATTCCATAAAGGACTTTCTTTTAGAAATTGTAATATACAGAAACATTTGTTATTTGACAATTGCATTTTTAATAATAAAAATGGGTTAGCAAGCTGTGAAATAGGTATAAAGCAATGTAAATCGGTTCATTTTCTAAGTTTTGAGAAATCAATTATAAAACCAAGGATATCAATTTACAAATCCTCTTTTGATTATGAATTGAATTTTAATCATTGTACGATTGAAGGTGAATTTCTATTTGAACAAAGTCAAATAAACGGTACTATAAGTTTTATAGAAACGGAATTTACCTTAAAGGAGAATGTTAATCCAATGATGAGCACCACCCATTTTGGAAACATTGAAATTAACGAAAAAGGGAAAATTGTATTCAAAGGCAAATATCCAGAAGAGGATATGATAAATAATGAACTGTCAATTCATTTTAAAGATAAACCTAAGGGCATAATTTCATTTGAAAATTTTAATCTCAATAAGATTTATCCGAAATTCAAAGTAAGACTATTTGAATTAGAGAAAGAAGGTATAATTGAAATTGGAAAAGGATGTAGAAAATACTTTTGCCAAACAGAGATTTTTACAATTACAGCTTCAAAGTCTACACAAACACTAGTTTTAGATATTGCAAGAGTATTTTGTAATTATTTTGAATTACAAGAAAACTCTAACTTAGGAATAGAAATAGTAGAAAGAAACAAATCACTAATTCGATATTTTTATTTTACTGATGAAGAAATTTCTTACGATAAATTCCTTGAAAAAATTAATCATACAGAATATAATCTTTGGGAGACTTTTTCCAACCTATCAAAATATAGTATAAATTCTATTGAAGATATTGAAAAGAGAAACTTACTTATTGATATAGCAGGGTTATTCTTGAAGTTGGGCAACTACACTCAAAACAAAATCACATATGCAGAAGATATTCCTAAAGTATTAAATTCAATTTCAGCAAAAGCTATTTCCCATTTAGACAAATCCGATGGACTGATAATTAAAATTCATCAAGGTGAATCAATTATTCAAACCAAAGAATTACATGAAGTAATTTTACATGGAATAAATTCATTTTCAAGTACTATACCAAAAATTAACATTAAAATGGAACTAAAACAGAATATTAATGGAGCCATTGAAAAAGTAATCAATGCTGACAACTTCTTTGAGGGAAATAAACCAATATCATCAGAAGACAAAACACTCATTATAGAAGAAGTCAAAGAAATTAAAAATAAACAGTCACCAGAAATAAAGGAAAGCCAATGGGAAAAGTTTCTTAAAAATTGGGAAGGAACAATTTCTGAAGTATCAACCCCTATATTAAAAGAGCTTGTTATGCCGAAATAAAAACGGCATACAACAATAAATATAGGGTATTGGGCAAATATTATAAGATTTGAAAATGAGCACATTTAATGAAATATATAACTACTGTATATTAAAGTGCGTTGAAATGCCCAACTCCCCATATTAAGACCGTTGGAGGTAATTTAAAAAATGGAAAATGCAGAACTTTTTAAAGTAATACTTACAAGTTCATTAATCGCTAGTATTTTATCAGTAATAGTTTCAGCAATTGTTTCGATTAAACTCAAGAATCTTGATTACAAAAATGAGTATTACAAAAAAATATTGGAGAAAAGGTTAGAAGCTTACAAGTTTTTAGAAACTCAAATAGCCGTTTTAAAAAGTACCGTTCTTGATGAGGATGCAAAAGCATATCATCTGATTTTCGCATATGGAGAAGCCAAGTTTCATGAATTTCAGCAAAACCTTTTCGCAGCAATGGCATGTAGTATGTGGATTAATGATAATACAGTTGATCGTATGGAAAAATTGAACGAACTATTTTTCAAGATTTCAAGAAAGGTAGAAGGCAATGATGCGAAGCGAGTTGTAAGAATTGGAAAAGACCATTATCATGAAATCTCAGACTTAAGAAAATCGTTGGAAGATTCTGTTAGGAAGGATTTATTGAACCTTCATAACCTTAAGAAATTTATGAAATCTGCAAGTTCTAAAAGATTAAGAAAAATAGAAATGGAAGAATAAACTGTACACAACAAAAAATAAACGCCATTAAAAACGGCGTTTATTCAAATCATTAAAATATCTCCTAACCTCCCCACAACCTTGCAAACCATTGAAACGGTTAATGCTTTTTTCTGTTCTTTGCCCACTGGCTGAAGCCAGTGGTTAATGAGATACTTTGAGATCAGTAAGTTTTCGTCTCCTATGAAACTACATTCTAACTTCCACTAAATAAAGGAATTAGGATTTTCAATAAAAAGGATGATATTTTGCATTATTTGTCGAGCAACTTCCGAATGTTTCGACTTTGTCGAGCAACTTCCGAATATTTCGACTTTGTCGAATCTTCGGAATGTTGAGGTACTAAAACAATCGGAAGATCAGCGATCTGAACACTTGTACGCCTTTGGCATATTCCGATGTTTATCCATTTTGACAAAGTGCGTACTCAAGCTACCTCGAGTCGTCGTCTCCGGCAACTGCCGGATACTTACGACTCGAAACAGCAACAGGAAACTTAATCAATAACGAACCTGAAACCTAAATTTGCATTTCTGAACAATGGACACTTTAATAGAGTAACAACATAATTCCATTTCTGTTTTGCGTTATTTACCATAACATACATTTCATTGCATCCTGCACAGGATGCAGAAGAAGGTTCAACACCGCTCATCAACCATTCGGAAACTCCATCCCGTACTTTTTGAAGGGGAAAGCCGCTATCTTTAAAAATTGAAATCCCGGAGAACATTTTATCTTTACATTCGATAAAATTATAAAAAGCAACTTGAATCTGCTCTAAAGTTGGCATTTCGCCCTGCATCCAATTACAAAAAGCATTCGCTTCAAACCAGCGAACATTCGTAACCGGTCCATAAATAAAATTTGATTCGGCTTTTTTCCAAAAAGGAGTTTTGGAAAAGCTCCATTCAAAAGGCAATGTCATCCTGTATTTAGCCTGATAAATCCAGCCGATACTACTTTTCGACATCAAGGCAGGATCTATCATCCAATATTCCTTGAACTCGTAACCATCGGCATTCACAAAAGCCCGATATTGTTCGTTCGTTACCTCAAATTTACTGATGTAAAATTCTTTTGAAGAAATCATCTCGATGATATTTCCCTTTTGTAGAGCACCATAAGCGCCATCTTTAAATTTTTTCATTTCGTAATATATTCGATCGTCATAGATCAGTTTCGGAAAGATAATATAGTCATTCAGCGTGAAATCTTTCGGTAATCCATTTAATATTATTTGCAATTCATAAAAATCTTTTTTCTCTAATAAACCAAAATCTCCGGTTACAAATTCAGATTGAATTTCAATAATTTCTTTATCTGATCTTCTGAAACACCCAATTTCTATTTTCATGTTCTCAGCAGGATTTTCGATTTGCCAGGAAATTACTATTCTATCTTGCTGAATAATTTCTACATTAAGTAAAATTGGAATAGCAGATAATCCGGATATTACTAAAATAAAAATGATAATTAATATTTTTCTCATAAACAATTTGTCCCTCCAAAAAGTCAGATTAAATAAAATGAAAAACCGTTAAAACGGTTAATGCTTCTTTGTTTCATTAACCACCAACTTATCCGTCTGAGCCGGAGTAAACAGTTGGTGGTTAATAAGAAGATAGTAACTTTAACCGATTCACTTGTCCCGCCTGCCCAGTGAAATCTTTTTTTCTATATTTCATTCGGGTTAAATCTTTATTCATTTAACTGGGATCGGTTTCCAAATATTTGAAAACTTTTCTAACATATTTCGATTTACATCCTTTGGGGAATAAACTCATCATTTCCTCTTTGAGTATAAAAATATCTTGCTCTAAAAACGTAAACAAAAAATATTAATTTTTTTAAAGGAAATAATGAATGAGAAAGTTTGTCATAATTTGTTTTATCTTGTTTTCGATGCAGCTTTTTTCACATCCGCATATTTGGATAGAATATGCAGCCGAAGTTGTTTTCTCCGAAGAAGGCCTGGAAGGATTAGAGATAGAGTGGACATTCGATGAAATGTTCAGTTGGCAGATCGTGATGGATTATACCGAAGACCAGGATTTCGAGATAAGTGAAGAAGAGAACAAAATAATCGAGAAGGAAGCTTTTGCCTATCTTGCGGATTCCGGTTATTTTGTCGATTTTTATGTGAATGGCAAAAAGTTTGAAGTAAAGAAAGTGAAAAATTTTCATGCTGAATGTAAAGGTGAACTTCTTATTTATCATTTTTATATTCCCTGGAAAGTACCGGTAAAAAAGGAAACCACATATTTGAAAATATGTTTTTTTGATGAAACGATCTTTTGTGAAGTAGTTCCCAAAAAGAATGGCTTAAAGATCAAAAAAGCGGAAAATATCTCTGCGGAATATTCCATGCCGGATAGAATAACATATCAATTAAATTTCTGGATGAACAAATAATGAAAATAATAAGAATAGTTTTAATCGTATTTTTTCTTTTGAGTTGTATTTTTATCTTCGCACGAGAAAATCCTTTCTCAGGAGAAAAAGTGTCAAAAACTCAATCATCGCTTTTACAAAAAAGCTCTCTCTGGCATACAATCGCTGGTTGGCAAAAAGAGATGAACAGCAAATTGAACCGCATCTTAAAAGATATGAAACACGGTTTTAAACTGAAATATTTTCTCATCCTGATTTCTGTTTCTCTTTTGTTTGGAGTGTTGCATGCAATTGGTCCCGGTCATGGAAAAATGATCGTGGGAGCCTATTTCTTAAAGGAAAAATCTTCATCTATAAATGCATTGAAGTTAGGTTCTATCATTGCCGTTACACACAGCGGTCTTGCTATCCTGCTGGGAATTATTTTCGGGATAATCGTGAAATCGATGAAAATGCACGGAAGGATAGATGTTCAAAACATTATAGGGATGATAAGCGGAGCTTTTATCACGCTGTTGGGAACATACTATCTCTGGCAAAAGATCAAAGATAAGGAACACTACCACTATCTTCGGGGAAAGAAAAATGAGATCCTTCTCGGCATCTTTTCCGGCATGGTTCCCTGTCCCGTATCGATGACAATTATTCTTTTCAGTATTTATCTGGATGTGTTCTTTTTCGGTTTTATAAGTGTGCTGTTCTTTTCGGTGGGAATGGCATTTACAATCTCTCTGCTCGGTTTCATAACTATCAAATCACGCCACCTGATCTCACGGATATCCATAAAAAATAAACAGAAAGCTCAGGTCATGCAGAAAATTTTTGGTATAGTAACATCGCTTCTAATTATCATTATCGGATTGAACCTGATTTTCAACAGGTTATAGGATATTTTTATTATCTGAAATTATAGATTTATCTTTCTTATTGTTATTCTCAATCTCACTTTGTCATTCCCGCGAAAGCGGGAATCTACGAAAAAAAGAAATGGAATAGATTCCCGCTTTCGCGGGAATGACAGAAAAAACAGAAAAGGAATGACAGTGATGCCTTTATGTTGTATTTTCCACAACCTTGTAAACCGTTGAAACGGTTAGTGGTTTTTATCTCTCGTATCAAAGCCCCAGCTTTGATACGCCTTTTTATAGATTACCAAGCTGGAGCTTGGTAATCAGAGTGGATTCCCGCTTTCGCGGGAATGACAGTGATCCTTCGCGTTTCTTTGCGGCTTCATGCCATTTCCTCTATTTTCCTTGACGATATTCTTCCCAAAATTCGATTGAATGAAATTTATTTTATGGAGATAAAAACTATGAAAAAAATCGGCTTGTTTATTATCCTGATAATTTCATTTTCCTCACTACTCTTTGGAGATATTTCAATAGAACAATCGTTGATTGATACGCTAACTGCAAAAGCTTTGAAAAATATCGAACCCCTGCCGAAGAAAGTTCAAGACATTTATAGATCCTATGTTTCAAATTATCCTGATGGAATTATGGCTTATCTAATTTCAGCGGAAGGCAGTTCTATCTTGTGGGATGCAAACCCGGAAGTTGTGCTTTCCAATTACATCGAACTAAAAAAATTGCTCGAGATGGAAGATTATGATTATTCGCCCGAATTCTTTCTTTCATATATTGCAAAGATAACAGCTTCCCACGAACGGATAACTCCATACCGAAAAGTTTTTACCGATGCGGGATTGCTTTCTTATGTTACGGAATTTCCTGATGTAGAAGAGCGAATTAGAGAAGTAAACCTGTGGTGCAGGGAGCGAATGACATTTATCTCCACTTCCGGCAGGAACCAGAATCCGATAACGATTCAGCAGAAGAGCAACATCGGCAGATGCGGTGAGATGCAGGTGTTTTTTATTTCTGCGTGCCGAACTATAGGAATTCCAGCCAGACCCGCCTGGACACCTTGGTGGGGTCATATGGACAATAACCACGCCTGGACAGAGGTCTTTATTGATGGAAAGTGGTATTACGTGGGAGCGGCAGAACCGGATTATTATCTCAATTCTACCTGGTTTTCAAGTGCAGTGAACAAAGCTCTCCTCGTTCTAGCTCGCAGCACTTTCCCGGATAGTACGGAAGAAGTTGTTTCAAAG
>JAUVLE010000256.1 GCA_030595905.1 Candidatus Cloacimonadota bacterium
CCGCAAATTTTGGAAATTTCACAGCCTGCAAGCGGTCCATCGACAAGGTTGATTACCGGAGTTCCGGCACAGACAGTTCCTTCGATCAAAAACGTTACTCCATTTTCATCAGCCAATTTTTTCATTTCCGGATACTTTAGAGCTGCCGGTCCTTTGTTGCTTGTCACAACGTGTATCCCCGATTCAAGCGCAACTTTGCAATGCTCGATCGCTGGTCCGCCTGTCTCCAGATCAGTAAATGTTAATTCGCAAAGAACATCTGCATTACATTCTTTTATAAGTTTGATATTGTCCCAATCAACTACATCTTTTGTGAATTTCTTTTTTGCCTTTGCTTCTTCCAGCATAAAAGGAATGTCTAATCCATCAGGATTATAAACATTGCCGTTTACGAAATCTGCAACTGCTACAATTTTAAAATCAAAATCGTATTTTTTTTTTAAATGATCTTTTTTCTTCAGCAGGATTTCACAAATTCCCTGTCCTACTGTTCCAAATCCTAATAATGCTAATTTCATTTTTTATTCTCCTTTTTTGCTCACGGATTTTCACTGATTAGGACGGATAAAAGGTCTAAGCTAATAATTAAATAAATTATTATTTTCTTTTTTATTTCTTATCCGTATTCATCTGTGTGCTTCAGTGAACTTGCTTTTTTTTTGCTCACGGATTTTCACTGATCTTACGGATGTGACTTCTCAAAAAGTTTTACTTTGATTCTTTAATGTAATGAAAATTGAAATGAAATTTCAATCCCAATTGCGTTCCCCAATAAAATTTGGGAACAAGTCGAATTTATCCAAATCAAAGTTTAATCACTTTTATAATACTCATTTCTTATCCGTTAAATCCGTGTATATCAGTGAGCTAATATTTATTTATAATTTGCTTTTAACACACTTTGAAAGACGTTTCACAGCTTCTACAAGCTGTTCTTTGGAAGCAAATGAAAAATTAATTCTCATATGATTTTTACTTGGATTTTCACCATAAAAAGTGGTTCCAGGAACAAATGCAACTTTAAATTTCATTGCTTCATAAAATAATTCATAAGTATCGATATGCTTCGGAAGTGTTACCCAGAGAAAAAGCCCACCTTCCGGTTTTGTCCAGGTAATTCCCATTTCAGGTGGAAAATATTTATCCATTGTTTGAAGGAATACTTTAAGTTTCTCACGATAATAATTCCTGCATTTTTCCAGGTGAGGCTCATAGTTCATTTCAGTTAGAAAAGCAGTGCACATATCCTGGTTGTATTTTGGAGTATTGAGAACATTTCCTTCTTTGATATTTGTCATTCTTGCAATCACATCTTTAGGACCGATATTGAATCCAACCCGAATTCCGGGACAGAACAATTTGGAAAAAGTGTAAAGACCAATTACATGACCACCTTCTCGCCTTTGATCGAGTTCGAAAATCGAAGGAATGGTTTCTCCATAATATCTGAGATCACGATAAGGACTGTCTTCAATAATTGGAATATCAAATTCATAACTGATATCCAGGAGAGCTTCTCTTTTTTCCAGACTCATAGTTATGCCTGATGGATTTTGGAAATCCGGAACAACATAGATAAACTTTGGCTTTTTATTTTGTTTTTGCAGCTCTTTTAATTTTTTCAGATATGAAGCAACGTCAGGTCCATCTTCTTCAATATCGAAACCGATAAATTCAGGTCGTTGAAGCTGAAAAGCTACAATTGCTCCGGCAAAAGTGGGACGGTCTACAAAAACAATATCACCGGGATTCAGGAAAAGTCTGCCTGAAATATCCAACCCATGCTGACCTGAAGATGTTATAACAATATTTTCCTCCGAAATCCGGATGTTATCTCTTTCTAAAAATTTGATAACAGCTTTTATCAGGTCGCTTTCACCCTTGATGTTCGTGTACTGCATAATAGTTTCAATATTTTCTTTCAGACGATTTTTGGAAGCTGTTCGCATTCCATCTTTCAGAAACATTTCCGGTGAAGGAAGTCCTCCTGCTAAAGAAATGATTTCAGGATCGCTTAAAAGTGCGAAAAGTTTTCCGATAGAATAACCGCCGTATTCTTTCAAATTATCGGAAAATGTTGAGTTCCAATCTTTTTTCATAAGTAAAACCTCATCTTTATTTTTTTATTTTTTTTTAAGAATATGTCATCACTTTTATCTTTAGGTCATAAAGTATCATCTCTGTTTCTGCTATGAACTATTAATTTACCTTTAATCGGATGATCCAATTTATCCTTTTCAAGAACCTCTATTAAGACCCATTAGTCTTTATATTTTTTCAATTGATGTCATAGCCGTATCCTAATCCAACTTTGCGAAAATTATCTTCCAAGAATTCCTATATAAAATATTTCGCAAAGATTTCAACTAATACGAACTTCCCCCGAACAAAACTTTAATACCCTTCTTCATCATATTCCTGCCGTCTTTTGAAGCTTGCAGAGCCTTATGAAAAATAACATCACCGATCATTTCTGCATTAGCATTTCGTTCATCTTCAGGAAGGAAATAAGTTGCCATTGTATCCATTTCGCGGGCTGTTCCATCGCTTTCATATTTGTAAGTCATATCTGTTCCGCTTTCCAGAACTTTATGCATATTCTCCGTCCAGTTGAAACCTTCAATACCAAGATCTGGGTTGATGAAAATGTGAGCAGCCAGGCTAATGCCTTTGATTCCACTTTCTTTGAGTTCTTTTGCACATTGTATGAAATTTTCAGGACTTACTCCATTGCCAATGTTTATTTCATATAAAGGTGAAGTCATATCATCGCGAATATATTCTTTCATAATGTTCAGAAGCATTCTGAACTGCATCAGGTTTTGGGTTGCCAGCATCATAGAAATTTTAATATGAAGATTTGGAATATCTCTGCCATAATAACAAATTGCTACGATCGTGCTCCAGCTTGGATTCAGGAAGAAATCAGCCCCGGTTGCCAAAGCTGTTCTGGTAATTCCATCGAGATAAATAAGATGGTTATCATTTGCACATTCGATACCGCCAAAGTTTCCAAAGAAAGTTCCCTGATTTTTCAGGATCAAACTGGATAATCCGTTTCCAGCATCTGCTCTCTCGAATTTTTTACCGGTGATTTTTTCTAATTCTAAAAATCTTTTTTCAGGATTTGGAGTTGCAAGCAGATTTGTGCTGCAGAATTTAGAGGCTTTCATGATATTTTCTGCCATCGTTAAAGTTGCCATCAGATCGCCATTATAAACGTAGTTATCTGTTAGGGCAACAACAGAGATAAATTCGGACGGTACAAAGCAAGGCTCATTTGTGTTTGCACTTTCAGCAATTCTCTTCATTGCAAGATGAGTAACCGGTGCTCCCTGCCAGCCTGAAACCTGGGCAGTTGCAACACCAAATTTATCATTATATTTAATGTTATTTTTCTTTTCATAATCTCCGGCTTTGGCAAATTTCTTAATAAGTTCTTCTGCTTCTTCGATCATTTTTCCATAGCCTTTTTCTGCCAGAATTTTTTTCCTGGTCTCAAAATTACGCATTTTTCTGATCGTTTCATTAATCTCTTTTGCTCCACCATGATGCTCTTTTAAAGCATCGATCGCTTTCATGTCAGAATTTGATAGTAATTTGAAAAACATTTACAACCTCCTTTTTTTATAAAAATTTATTGTTTATGAGAATTATCATTTGATCAATATCAGCCGTCCCGATTCGCTTTTATATTCAGTCTCAAACCTGTAAAAATAGATCCCGCTGACCACATTAGTCCCGGCATC